>JAGXHB010000225.1 GCA_024636425.1 Roseobacter sp. | reverse complement strand
GGCAGCGGCCAGACACTTGACGCAATCATCTACTCGCTTAGGGGTGACGGCGCGGTGAATGTGGGGCGTGGCAGCATCGACGGCATTGATCTGGACGCGCTGATGGGCAACTTTGACGTCGAGGGCGGCACGACCGTTTTCGATTCACTCGGTGCCACCTTCGACATTGATGAAGGTGTCCTGAGCAACAGTGATCTGCTGATGACGCTGCCGAAATTTACGGCGACCGGCGGGGGGCAGGTGGCCCTTGGTGCGCAGACGCTGGATTACACTGTCACTCCCAAGGCGCTGCGCGTGAATGGGGAGAGGGGCCTTGCCATTCCGGTTCGGATTGTCGGTCCGTGGGCCGACCCCGAGATCAAGCCGGATCTTCAGGCGGCCATCGACCTGAACTTTGCGGCCGAAAAGGCGCGTGTGCAGCAGCAGATACAGGATAAAGTGCAAGAGGAGCTTGGCGTGCAGCGACAGGACGGCCAGTCGGTCGAGGACGCGGTAAAGGACCGGGTCGAGGACAAGCTCAAGAAAGAACTGTTCAAAATCCTGCAATAAAGCCGCGCAGCGCTGCACATACTGCAAAGCGGCGGTTGAATGTCAAAACGCCGCTCCGGACCCGTCTTTACCTGCCTTGGCCTTGTCGCTATGGCTTAGGCAACCGCAAGGAGCACCCCATGGCAAATGATCTTTTCAACTCTTTCATGACCGGCCCCGACGAAAACGGACGGTTTGGCGAATTCGGGGGGCGGTTCGTGTCCGAGACACTGATGCCGCTTATCCTTGAACTGGAAGAGCAGTACGAAAAAGCCAAGACCGACGACAGCTTCTGGGCAGAGATGGATTTTCTGTGGAAGCATTATGTCGGCCGCCCCAGCCCCTTGTATCACGCCGAGCGCCTGACGGAGCTTTTGGGCGGTGCCAAGGTCTATATGAAGCGGGACGAGCTGAACCATACCGGCGCGCACAAGATCAACAACGTTCTGGGCCAGATCATTCTGGCGCGGCGCATGGGCAAAAAGCGGATCATCGCGGAAACCGGCGCAGGTCAGCACGGCGTGGCAACGGCGACTGTCTGCGCCAAGTTCGGCCTGCAATGCGTGGTCTACATGGGCGCGCATGACGTTGAGCGTCAGGCACCCAACGTGTTCCGCATGCGTCTTCTCGGGGCCGAGGTCATTCCCGTGACATCCGGTCGTGGCACGTTGAAAGATGCGATGAATGATGCGTTGCGCGATTGGGTCACCAATGTGCGCGATACCTTCTATTGCATCGGTACGGTTGCGGGCCCGCACCCCTATCCCGCGATGGTGCGCGATTTCCAAAGCATCATCGGCAAGGAAGTGCGCGACCAGATGCATGAAGCCGAAGGCCGGCTGCCCGATACATTGGTCGCTGCGATCGGTGGCGGGTCCAATGCGATGGGGCTTTTCTATCCGTTTCTTGACGACAAGGAAGTCAACATCATCGGTGTCGAAGCGGGCGGCAAGGGCGTCAACGACAAGATGGAGCATTGCGCCTCGCTGACCGGCGGTCGTCCGGGGGTGTTGCACGGCAACCGGACCTATCTGCTGCAAGACGATGACGGCCAGATCCTTGAAGGGTTTTCGATTTCGGCGGGGCTGGACTATCCGGGCATCGGGCCCGAGCATTCGTGGCTGCATGACATCGGCCGCGCAAAATATGTCTCCATCACGGATATGGAGGCACTTGAGGCGTTCCAGCTTTGCTGCGCGCAGGAAGGGATCATTCCCGCGCTCGAGCCCAGCCACGCGCTTGCCCATGTGATGAAGATCGCGCCGGAGCTGCCGAAGGATCACATCATCTGCATGAACATGTGTGGCCGCGGCGACAAGGACATCTTTACCGTCGCCAAGGCGCTCGGCTTTGACATGAAGGTCTGAGCGGGGCGTGAAGTCATGCGATCAGGGCTGCCGCGAGGCGGCCCTTTTTCGTAGCGGGTGAGTGCTAACGCGTCAGTTCAAGAATGTCGAAATCGCTTTCCACGACAGGGGCGGGGAACATCATCCGCGCGCGCTGGTTGCTGACTCGTTCAAACACCGCGATGTCAGGCTGGATCGTTCCATCGCCGGCAAAGTCGGGTGCAAGGTCGGTGTAGGCGGGCGGTGTTTCCCCCGCCACGAACCCCACGCCGACATAGACGGCACGCCCGTCGCGCATGCTAAGAAAGCCCTTGGTGCGCTGCGATCCGCTCAGCTTTTCGAACAGATACCCGCCGTCCTGAAAGGTCAGGCGGCATTTGAAGGGGGAGTAGACCACCAACCCGGTCTGACCGCCCAGCTTCATCGTGCGACAGTTCCAATCACCACTCAGCCCTTGGTCAAAGGCGACCTGCGGCGTGCCGGACAACGCGCGTGTCAGGGCGGACAGATCGCCCGATGCGCCGGTCTGGAACGCCTGCAACAGCGCGTTGCCGGCGATTTCATCGTAGCGCGCAAGCCGCGACTGTTCTTGCGGACGCAGCACTTCTTGCGCGCCGGCGGGCAATGCGATGCACATCAGGCACACGGCAAGAACACGGCGCATCATGGGGTGTCCTTCCCCTTCGGGTCCGCCGCATGTGCCGTCAGGATCTCAAGCGGCACAATCTCGAGCGCGCGGCGATGGGTTGCGGCAAGATGGACCTTGGGCGCGCATCCTTCCTCGGCGGCTTGCAAGAAGCGTCCTGCACACAGGCACCACGGATCACCGGGGTTCAGCCCTGCAAACCCGAACTCGGGCCGTGGTGTGCTAAGATCATTGCCGACGTATTTTGAAAACGCCAGAAACTCTGCGGTCATGATGGCGCAGACGGTATGGCTGCCTTGATCGGCGGTACAGGTGTTGCACAGGCCGTCGCGGAAAAAGCCGGTGACGGGGTCTGTGCCGCAAATCAGAAGGGTCTCTCCCATGATGTTGATGCTGTCTTCGGGTTCCATCAGTTCTCCTTTAGGGCGTCTGCGATCTGGCGAAAGGTCGCGACGTTCTGTTCACTGACACCGGCGTCGCGAAACCGGCGGTCTGCGGCATTCGTGGCAATCACGACACCGGCAGCGCGGTTGATGTAGATGTATTGACCATAGACACCGCGGGCCATGAATTCGCCCTCAATCGCTCCCTTGGGAATCCACCATTGATAGCCGTATCGGATCGCATCCGGCGCGGTCGGGGCACTTGGCGCGGTCGATGCTTCGACCCAATCGGCGGGCACGATCTGTTGCCCGTTATACCGGCCTTCCTGCAGGAACATCTGACCCATGCGGGCATAGTCGCGTGTCGTCAGGTTCAGCCCGCCAAGGACAAAGGCGACGCCCGCACCATCGGTCAGGTAGTATGGCTCGTACTCCAGCCCCATGGGGGCGATGATCTTCTCGCCCAGCAAGTCGGGCACGGATCGCTCTGTTGCGCCACGCACCACCATCCCGATGACATGGGTGTCGATGGAGACGTACTGCCACTGGCTGCCCGGTTCTGTGAAGCGCTCCTCGAGGCTGGCGGTGAAGGTGTCGAGTTCGCCGCCAAGGGCGATCACCCGGCCCATGCGGTTGATGTCGGAGTCCTTGTCGAGATAATCTTCATCAAAGACGACACCGCTGGCCATGTTCAGGACGTTGCGGATCGTCGCCCCGTCATAGGCGGTGCCAGTCAGCGACGGCGCATATTGCGTGACCGGATCGTCCAGCGACGCGATGGCCCCTTCGTCAAGCAGCACACCGACAAGGGCCGACAGATAGCTTTTGGCGACGGACCAACTGATCCTGCGGTCTTCGGGTTGGGTGCCCTGAAAGTAGTTTTCATAGACGATTGCGCCGTCTTTCAGCACGACCAATGCTGTGACATCGCGCGCCTCTATCCAGGTATCGACCTGTTCTGGCAGGACATATTCGGGACCGTAGGATAATTCAGCCGTTGGCCCGTTGCCGCGCGGCACCGGCGTCGACAGAAATGCCTGATCCATATGGCTGAAGTTCGACACGATCTTGTCTTCGGCAAAAAGCGAATTCACCGCCATCAGACGCGTGATCTCGTCCCGCTTCCAAAGTCCGACGACCACGGCGGCCACCGCCAGCGCCAGCAGGATCCGCCCCAGCCATTTTCCGAATGTCCGCATGTCGCTCCCCTTTGTTTGGGGGCATCCAACCACAGCCACCAGGCGCGTGCCAGCGCAACATTGCGTCAGGCGGTGTGTTGCCAGTCGACCCAGCGGCCATGGAAATCTACGCGGGCCAAGTGCAGCGTGATGTCTCCCGGCCAAAGCCGCAAGGTAAGCGCCGCGCCTGGTTTATCCGTCTCGTCAGCCTCCATCGACAGCCATGCCAGAGGACGACGCGCCGTCGCATGTTTGCCCGCAGCCTCGATCAGGGCTTTGCCGCGCGCTTGCGTCGCAGCGGAGAAGTACTGCCAAGCAATCGTGTGCTGGATCAGGTGAAGCCGGTCCTGCGGTGCTTCGGGCAGATGACGGGCCAGCCAGTCAATCGCGTCGCCTTTCTGAACCCGCACGTCGACGACAGATGCCGCCGACCGCGTCAGATGCAGGCGTTCCGGCTGGTCGGGCCACAGGTACGCCATCAGGCGCAGCAGATGGTCATGTCGTGTCGGATCAAGCGGATTCAGATCGACGCCATTTCGCTTCTCAATCTGGGGTTGGACCGAAGGGGGCATCGGGCCTGTCCATTCGGGCGACAGCAGAATGGTCGACATGTTCGGACCGAAGCGCTTGCCCTCGATCTCAAGCGCGAAGTGATCCCACATCAGGTTCAGCCCGCCACTGGCCCCAAGCTCCGACAGATGTATGGGCAAATTGAAATGCTGCACAGCCACGCGGGCACCCGCGATCAACGCCGCCGAACGGCGCACGTCGTTTGTCTGTGGAGCGCTGTCCACCCAGTCGATCAGGAAAGCCTCGTGCGTGGCAAGCGCGTCAAGCACGGCCAGTGACAGGGCGGCGTCGGTGGGGGTGTTCGGCGGATAGACCGCGACCAGTCCGAGGGCCTTGCGGCTGATGACCAGCGCATGAAGACCGCCTGCGATCCGGAGCGGCAAGGATGCCCCTTTCGGGCCCATATCGCCCGCGACGGTGGCGAATTTTCTTCCCAGTGCGCTGTCGGTGGGCCAATCCCTTGCGAGAACGCCCATCAGCTGAGCCATGAAGGGTGAGCCGAGATCGGAGCAGGCGCTGGCCTGATCCTCGAACGCCTTGCGCAGCGTCATTTGAAGCGGTCCATCAGTTTTTGCATGGCGCTGCGGGTATCCTTTTGGGGGGCTGGTGCGGTCTTGGGGACCGGATCAGTCACGGTGTCAGTCGGGGGGGCGGGGTCGGCAGGTTTATGTTTGCCGGTACCAGACCGGGGCGGGGCCACGCGCAGCGCAACCGCATTCATGAATTTCGACGTATCACCGCGCGCCAGCTCAGGCGCGCCGTCACTGATGCCACGCAATACATCATCAAGCCAGCCCTCATCTGCTTTGGGGAAATCGCGCAACACATATCCGGGCACCGCGTCCTTGTGACCGGGATGGCCCACGCCAAGGCGCACGCGGTCATAGTCCGGCCCGATATGCGCGTGGATCGAACGCAAGCCGTTGTGGCCCGCATGGCCGCCGCCCGTCTTGCATTTGACCTTGCCGGGGGCGAGGTCGATTTCGTCGTGCAGCACGATCACATCGGAAGGTTCCAGTTTGTGAAACCGCATTGCGGCCTGCACGGACTGGCCGGAATTGTTCATGAATGTCTCAGGCTTGAGCAACACCGCGCGTTCCGCGCCGAACCGCCCTTCGGTGGTGACGCCTTGATGCTTTGACTTCCAGGGGGCAAAGCCGTGATCTTCGGCAATGCGGTCGAGCGCCATGAAACCGATGTTATGCCGGTTGCGGGCGTATTTCGCGCCCGGATTGCCAAGCCCTACGATCAGTTTCATCGCCGTCTCCCTTTCTGCGCGTCCAGTCTGACAAACCTATCAAACCGGTATGCCAAACAAAATACGGGGCCGCCACTGGCGACCCCGTTTCCATCCCTATGCGCATTGGCGCAATCGGATTGGTCTTAGGACTCTTCACCGTCTGGTGCGCCCATTTCCGATGTCGGTACTTCGTCTGCTGCGACATCTTCATCTTCGTCGTCATCATCCTGGCTGGCCAGACCCGAAGGCGCGGAAACCTGCGCAATCACAAAGTCACGGTCGATCACGGCTTTGGAGCCGTCGGGCAGCTTTACGCTCGAAATGGTCAGGCTGTCCCCGATTTCCAGCTCGGAAATATCGATGGTGATGTGGTTGGGAATATCGCCCGCTGTCACCAGCAGTTCGACTTCTGGACGGACCAGAGTCAGAACACCGCCCTTTTTCAGGCCGGGGCATTCTTCCTCACCGGTGACTTCGACCTGAATGAACAGGTTGATCTTGGTGGTGCGACGCAGGCGCATGAAATCGACATGCGTTGGCAGGTCTTTGACAACGTGACGCTGAACATCGCGGCAGATCACACGAACATCATCGTGGCCTTCAACCTTGAGGTTGAACAGCGTTGCCTTGAACCGGCCCGCGCGCAACTTGGTCAGCAGCTTGTTGAAATCAAGGTTGATCGGCAGCGGATCGACGTCACCGCCGAACACGATACCCGGCACCATGCCGCCGCGACGTGCCTGACGAGCGGCGCCCTTGCCTGTCCCCGTCCGTACGAAAGCTTCAAGATCAGGAATCTCTCCAGCCATTTTAATCTCCAATATGTTTAGGGCGGACATCCTCCAAGGCTGTATGTCCGCGTGAAACCGCGCGTATAGACGGGTTTTATCGCTGTGAAAAGACCAAAAGAACGCGGGCGTCTTGGCTTTCGTCAAGGACCGTGGCAAGGGCTGCGCATGGGCTTGAAACATGATCTTTGGCTGTCGCGCAAGACTTTGGCGGGGTTCGCGGCGATCGGTGCCGCGTGGGCCAGCTATTTCGCGCTGATGCCGGTGATCAAGGCCAACGTCGCTGCGTCGGACGGTGCTTATGGCCTTGTCGTGCTTGGTGCGTCGCTGGGTGCTGTTGCCGCGATGTGGCTTGCGCCTATGACACAAAGGCTTGCGGGCGGTTGGGCCTTGCCGATCAGCATAGCGATGATCGGCGTGGGCATGTTCGGGGCAGGGGCGTCACCCACGCTGATGTGGTTGGGCTTTGCCTTGCTGATTGCATCTGCGGGGTCGGGGATCAGCGATGTGCTGGTCAATGCGCGCATCGCGGAAATCGAGGCGCAGACCGGCCGCAGTCTGATGAATCTGAACCACGGGCTTTATTCGTTTGTCTATGCCGGTGCGGCGTTGTCGGTCGGGTTCTTGCGTGAGGCGGGCTATGCCCCCTCTGCGATACTGCTGATTCTTCTGGTGGTCCTGCTGGCCCTTGGGATGGTGACGCTGGGGGTCAAACCCGCCCCCGCCGATCTTGATGCGCCCCCACCGGCTGGCTTTCCGACGGCGTTGATCTGGCTTGCGGGCGGCGTTGTGTTCTTTGGCTTTCTGGCCGAAGCGTCGGCAGAAGGCTGGTCTGCCCTGCATCTGGAACGCACTCTTGGCGGTGACGCGAAAGAGGGGGCCCTTGGGCCCGCGTTGCTGGGGCTCACGATGGGGTTTGGCCGTCTGGGCGGGCACGCGCTGGCACGGTTCATGCGCGAACAATATCTGCTGACGCTTGCCTGTCTGGTGTCTGCCGTCGGCATGGTCGTTGCGGGGCTTGCCCCGACCGTTGGCATCGCGCTGGCCGGATTTTCGCTGGCCGGGCTTGGCATTTCGGTTGTCGTACCTTTGGCGCTGGCGCTGGTGGGCAGCGCCGTGCCGCAATCGCAGCGGCTGGCGGCGATCAGCAGGGTATCGGTTCTGGGATATGGTGCCTTTTTCTGCGGACCTCCCCTGATGGGGCTGGTCTCCGAAGGGTTGGGGCTGCGCGTGTCATTCCTGACAATCGCAGCCATTCTGGTGGTCGTGGGCTTTACCCTGATTCCCGCGCTGACACGCAAGACAGCCTAGCAGCCTAGTCCTGCCAGTCGCCTTCGAACCCCTTGGGGATCAGCAGGTTATGACGCCCGAGCGCTTGAACCGAGGTTTCGCCACACAGCGCCATGGTCAGATCCAGCTCCTTGTGGATAACCTCCAGCGCGGTCGTCACGCCCTTTTGACCCATAGCGCCGAGACCGTAGATGAAGGCGCGCCCGATATAGGTGCCTTTGGCCCCCATCGCCATCGCCTTGAGCACGTCCTGACCTGAGCGGATGCCGCTATCAAGATGCACCTCGATCTGATCGCCCACAGCCTCGAGGATCGACGGCAGCGCGCGGATCGAACTGATCGCCCCGTCAAGCTGACGCCCGCCGTGGTTGCTGACGATGATTGCATCCGCACCGACCTGAAGTGCCATCTTCGCGTCTTCCGCGTCCAGTATCCCCTTGAGGATGACCTTGCCGCCCCATTGTTCCTTGAGCTTGGCGATCTTGCCCCAGTCGAGCGTGGGGTCGAACTGCTCTGCCGTCCAGGCACCCAGATTGGCCGTGTCGTCAACACCGTGGACGTGGCCCACGATATTGCCGAAATGCCGCCGCTTTGCCCCGAGCATCTCGATCCCCCATGACCATTTCGTCGCCAGATTGGCGATGGTCTTGGCGGTCAGCTTGGGCGGAGCGGAGAGGCCGTTTTTCAGATCCTTGTGCCGCTGCCCGAGAATTTGCAGATCCAGTGTGATGACCAGCGCCGAGCATTTCGCGTCCTTGGCCCGCTGGATCAGGCGCGCGACATAATCCCCGTCGCGCATGGTATAAAGCTGGAACCAGAACGGCTTGGTCGTCGCTTCCGCGACATCCTCGATCGAATTGATCGACATGGTGGACAGGGTGAAGGGCACGCCAAAGGCCTCGGCGGCGCGGGCGGCCTTGATCTCGCCGTC
>JAGXHB010000224.1 GCA_024636425.1 Roseobacter sp. | reverse complement strand
CCGGGCTGCAAGATGGTCGGCCGCACCTTGGGCGCGCTGCGTCTGCGCCGCCGCTACGGTGTCTATCCGCTGGCGGTGCACCGGCGTAACCAGAACATCGGCAGCCAGCTTGATGATCTGATCGTCAAGGTGGGCGACACATTGCTGCTTGAAGGGGCCATGGAAGACATTCAGCGGCTGGCGTCTGACATGGACATGGTCGATGTCTCTCAACCCTCGGCGCGGGCCTTTCGGCGCGGGCATGCACCGATCGCGATTGCGGCGCTGGCGGGCATCGTGGTGCTGTCGGCGCTGAACGTGGCACCGATCCTGCTGCTGGCCGTCGTTGCCGTGGCCATTGTTCTGGTCACCGGCTGTATCGACGCGGAAGAGGCATTCTCCTTCGTCGAGGGCCGCTTGCTGGCGCTGATCTTTTCGATGCTGGCCGTCGGGGCAGGGCTCCAGAATTCGGGGGCGATCAGCCTTGTGGTCGACAGCATCTCGCCGTTCCTCAGCACCTTGTCGCCGTTCTATGTGATCTTTGCGGTGTTCCTGCTGACCAGCACGCTGACCGAGATCGTGTCGAACAACGCGGTTGCGGTCATCATGACCCCCATCGCGATCAGCCTCGGCTCGGCGCTTGGCGTTGACCCGCGCCCGCTGGTGGTCGCGGTGATGATTGCCGCGTCCTGCGCCTTTTCAACGCCGATCGGCTATCAGACGAATACGCTGGTTTACGGGCCCGGGGGGTACCGCTTCACGGATTTCATGCGCATCGGTATTCCGCTGAACCTGACGATGTCGCTGCTCGTCTCCTCTGTCATTCCCCTCATCTGGTAGAGGCGCGTCTTTGCGCGGTGGCTTGTCCGTCCGCAGGCGCTGCCTTATAGAGAGCCAATTCCAGACTTACGCTGATGAGGTTACCATGGCAGGCCACTCCAAATGGGCAAATATTCAGCACCGTAAAGGGCGGCAGGACAAGATCCGCGCCAAGGTGTTTTCCAAGATGTCGAAAGAAATCACGGTTGCAGCCAAGATGGGCGACCCTGATCCCGACAAGAACCCGCGTTTGCGGCTGGCGATAAAGGAGGCCAAATCGGTTTCCGTCCCCAAGGACGTGATCGACCGGGCGATCAAGAAATCCCAGGCCGGCGACGGTGAGGATTACGAAGAGATCCGCTACGAGGGCTATGGCCCCAACGGCGTGGCCGTGATCGTTGAAGCGATGACCGACAACCGCAACCGCACCGCATCGACCGTGCGGTCGACCTTTACCAAGAACGGCGGCAATCTAGGCGAGACGGGGTCCGTCGGCTTCATGTTCGACCGCAAGGGCGAGATTACCTATCCTGCCGGGGTTGGGGATGCCGATACCGTCATGATGGCCGCGATCGAGGCCGGTGCCGAAGATGTCGAAAGCTCGGAGGACGGTCATGTCATCTGGTGTCTGGACACCGACCTGAATGACGTCGCCACCGCGCTCGAAGCCGAATTGGGCGAATCCGACAGCACCAAACTGGTGTGGAAGCCGACCACCACGACCGAAATGGATCTGGAAGGCATGCAAAAGCTGATGAAGCTGGTCGATGCGCTGGAAGACGATGACGACGTCCAGCAGGTCACCACGAACTTCGAAGCATCAGATGATGTGATGTCCCAGCTGTAAGCGCCCGTCCCGTGGCACTCCTTTGCCTGCAATAGAAAAGACCGCCTCCCGACATGCGGGGGCGGTCTTTTTACATAGGGTCCGATGGGAGGATCAGACCGGATGCCGTTTTATCCGAGCAGGCGCGACATCTTGAAAAAGCCGTTGCAGGAGGCTTTCACCTTGCGCTTGGCCGGTTTCTGTTGCGCGATCGTCGCCAGCACCCGTTTGATTTCGTTCAACCGCGCAAGGGCTTTGGACCCGCCCGCGCTGGCCTGAACAGATAAAATCTTCGACTGCGTGTGGAGGGCTGATTCAATCAGATCCAGTTCGTCCTGGCTGATTTCCAGCTTCTGTTTTTTGTCAAACATGACTACGTTCCTTTATATCGAGACCGTCACATAGGTGTCATAAAACGGTTACGCCAGTAGCAACGGACCAAAACATGCGATTGTTTCAGTCGCCTCAAGAATAATTCACACAAGCAAGTGATTAGCCCCGCCCCCTTGTTTTTGCTTGGGGCCGTTTTGGCGGAATGGTAACGGGCTGCATCCTTTCGAAAGACACCCTTATGCTGACTGCCTTTCTGCCCGGATTCGCGCTGAGCCTGACCCTGATCCTTGCCATCGGGGCGCAGAACGCCTTTGTGTTGCGGCAAGGTTTGCGGCGCGAGCATGTGTTCTGGGTCTGCCTGACCTGCGCATTGTCGGATGCACTGCTGATCGCGGCAGGGGTCGCGGGCTTTGGCGCACTGGCCGCTGCGCTGCCGTGGTTTGAGACGGTCATGCGCTATGGCGGCGCTGCCTTCCTGGTCTGGTACGGGGCGCAGAATGCACTGTCCGCGTGGCGCGGCGGGCAGGCGCTCGAGGCTGAACGCACGGCTGTGCAAAGCCTGCGTCGTGCCGTCCTGACGCTGCTGGCGCTGACATGGCTGAACCCGCATGTCTATCTCGACACGGTGGTGCTTCTCGGCTCCATCTCGGCACAATACGAAAACCGTCTGGCATTCGGCGCGGGGGCCGTGCTGGCGAGCTTCGTCTTTTTCTTTTCGCTCGGCTACGGCGCGCGCCTTTTCAGCCCGTTCTTCGCGAAGCCCCGCAGTTGGCAAATCCTTGACGCGGTGATTGCGCTGACGATGTGGGCGATTGCCGTGAAACTTTTGCTGATGTGACCTTGTGGCGGGGCGCGCATTAGGAAATGCTGCGCCCATGGCAACAGCGCGTCCTTCCCGTCCCGTATCTGGCATCTTCTGGATGGTCGTCACGGGGCTATGCTTCATCTGCGTGACAGCGCTGGTCAAGACGATGGGCCCGCGCCTGCCGGCAGCCGAGGCGGCGTTCATCCGCTATGGCTTTGGCCTGGTGTTCCTGCTGCCCGCCGCCAGAGCGCTGATTGATGCGCATCTGACACGGCGGCAGTGGTCGCTTTTCACCCTGCGCGGCGGGATGCACGCGATGGGAGTGATCCTGTGGTTCTATGCGATGACCCGGATTTCCATCGCCGAGGTGACGGCGATGAACTACATGGCACCGATCTATGTCACCATCGGCGCTGCGATCTTCCTGGGCGAAAGCCTTGCCCTGCGGCGGATCATTGCTGTGGTGCTGGGGCTGGTCGGGGCGGTCATCATTCTGCGTCCCGGTTTCCGGGAGCTGGCGAACGGGCATTTTGCCATGCTCATCGCTGCCGTGGTCTTTGGCGGTGCGTATCTGCTGGCCAAGGTGCTGGCGGACGAGGTCAAGCCGTCCGTTGTCGTGGCGATGATGTCGGTCTTCGTGACGCTGTTTCTGGCCCCCTTTGCCTTGCCGGTCTGGATCGCCCCCACCTGGACCGAGATCGGTATCCTCGCACTGGTCGCATGTTTCGCCACGGCGGGGCATTACACGATGACGCTTGCCTTTGCTGCGGCACCGTTGACGGTCACCCAGCCGGTCACGTTTCTGCAACTGGTCTGGGCAACAGCGCTCGGGGCGGCGGTCTTTTCCGAACCTGTCGATATTTGGGTCATACTGGGCGGATTTGTTATTCTGGGGTCGGTCACCTTCATTACCTGGCGCGAAGCGATGCTGAACCGGCAGGTCACGCCCGCCACGCCGATGACCAAGCTTTAGGCGCGCTGTCTCTCCGCGGTTTTCAGCACAAGGCTGGGGTGATGCCGGATTTTCATTGACTCATCAGTCAACAAGTCTAGTTTTAGCTTTGATATTCAAAATTGACAGGAAACGACGTGCCCAAGGTCGGGATGGAGCCCATTCGCCGTGACGCATTGGTCAAGGCGACAATAGCTGAAATCGGTGCCGCGCAGTCGCTGGATGTGACTGTCGGGCAGATCGCGCGGCGTGCGGGCATGTCTTCGGCACTGGCGCATCATTATTTCGGCGGCAAGGACCAGATCTTTCTCGCGGCGATGCGGTATATCCTGTCAGAATACAGCGCCGAGGTGCGGCGCGAACTGCGTCAGGCCGCCAAGCCGCTTGACCGCGCCGAGGCGATCATCCGCGCCAGCTTTGACGAAAGCTGCTTTGACCCGGCGACGGTCAGCGCGTGGATGACGCTTTACAGCGCATCACGCACGAACGTCGAAACCTATCGCTTGCTGATCGTCTATCAGGGACGCCTGCGGTCAAATCTGACCCATGCGCTGCGGTCCCTGTCCGCCCGCCCGTCCGAGGATGCAGAAACCATCGCCGCCCTGATTGACGGACTTTACCTGCGCGCGGCACTTTCCGACAGTGGCAGCGCCCAAGCCGCGTGCCAGCAGGCGCTGTCGGTGCTGCATGTTCTATTGAAGGGGACACCATGACCAAACCGAATATCCTGATCCTGATGGTTGACCAGTTGAACGGCACGCTGTTTCCGGACGGTCCTGCCGACTGGCTGCATGCGCCCAACCTCAAGAAACTGGCGGCGCGGTCGACCCGGTTCAAGAACGCCTATACCGCCAGCCCGCTCTGCGCGCCCGGCCGCGCCGCGTTCATGTCGGGGCAGTTGCCAAGTGCGACGGGCGTCTATGACAACGCGGCTGAATTCCAATCAAGCGTGCCGACCTATGCGCACCACCTGCGCCGGGCGGGGTATCACACCTGCCTGTCGGGCAAGATGCATTTCGTCGGCCCCGACCAGCTGCACGGGTTCGAGGAACGTCTGACGACCGACATCTACCCCGCCGATTTCGGCTGGACGCCGGACTACCGCAAACCGGGTGAACGGATCGACTGGTGGTATCATAACATGGGGTCGGTGACGGGTGCCGGTGTCGCTGAAATCACGAACCAGATGGAATACGACGATGCCGTCGCCTACGAGGCGACGCGCAAGATTTACGATCTGTCGCGTGGCATGGACGACCGCCCATGGTGCGTGACCGTCAGCTTCACCCATCCGCATGACCCTTATGTGGCGCGCAAGAAATACTGGGATCTCTACAACGATTGCGAGCACCTGGAGCCGGAGGTCGGCGATCTGGGATACGAGGCGCAAGACCCTCACTCCAAGCGGATTTTCGACGCGAACAACTGGCGTGAATTTGACATTACCGCCGAGGACATTCGCCGGTCGCGGCAGGCCTATTTCGCCAACATCAGCTATCTTGACGACAAGATCGGAGAGATCCTGCAGACGTTGGAAGACACACGGCAGGAAGCGATCATCGTCTTCGTGTCGGATCACGGCGACATGCTGGGGGAACGCGGGCTTTGGTTCAAGATGAGCTTTTACGAAGGCTCGTCGCGCGTGCCCATGATGATCGCGGCACCCCAGATGGCACCGGGCCTGCACGAGACACCGGTCAGCAACATTGATGTCTGCCCGACGCTTTGCGACCTTGCGGGCGTCAGCATGGCCGAGGTGATGGACTGGACCACCGGTCAAAGCCTTGTGCCGATGGGGCAGGGTGTGACGCGCACCGAACCCGTCGCGATGGAATATGCGGCAGAGGCGACCAATTCACCGATGGTCGCACTGCGGCAGGACAACTGGAAATATACCAACTGTGCGATTGACCCCGAACAGCTGTTCGATCTGGACGCCGATCCACATGAGCTGACCAACCTTGCCGAAGATCCGTTGCATACCAAGACGCTCGAGAAATTCCGGCTCGAGGCTGCGGGCCGTTGGGATCTGGAGGCCTTCGATGCCGATGTGCGCAAAAGTCAGGCCCGCCGCTGGGTCGTCTACGAGGCGCTGCGCAAGGGGGGCTACTACCCTTGGGACTACCAGCCGCTGCGCAACGCGTCGGAACAATACATGCGCAACCACATGGATCTGAACGTGCTTGAGGAAAACAAGCGCTTTCCGCGCGGAGAATAAGACTACTCAAGACGCCCTTAAAGGATGCGGGGCACCAGCGATAATAAAGCATCCATGACCCAACAGGGGGACAATATGTTAACAACGATTATTTCTTTCGGGGTGATCATGGCGCTGTGCCTTGTGGTGTTCTGTACCATCAAATGGTGGGATCTGCCCTTGACCGGCGTCACGCCCGTGCCGCTATTCACTTTCATCGCGATCCTGTTCACCTCCGGTCTGGATGTGGGCCTGATCATGTTTCCGCTGGCATTCGATTTTCCGCTTTATGCCGATACCACCGAAAACCCGGCCTATGGCTTCACCAATCCGCTCGCGCTCGAATTCGGGTTCTGGGGCTTTCTGATCTGGGCGTTCTACTTCCTGACGACGTTCTACTTCTGCGCCATCGAACCGCGGGTGAAGTTCTTCGAAATTCCCGCCGTCAAATTGCTGAACAACATCGTCATCATCACCACCTGTGCTTTCACGGGTGCGTTGTTCCTGATCTACATGCCCTATTACATCTCCGAAGTTGGCGACGGTGAAACGATCCTGCCGGTGTTCTACCTGATCTGTTTCCTTGTGATCCTGATCGCGGCTTTCAGCTCCACCGACATCAAGTTCGTGCGGGTGCTTTCCGTCAGCTCCACCCTGCTGTTCTTTGCGCTGATCGGCTTCATGTGGGTCAACGCCGGGATGAGCTTTGGTGACTTTACCAGCACAGCCAGCAACATCGGCGGCTATTTCAGCAACATCCACCGGTTCGTCACGCCACTGACCGAATACCACGAATTCTATTTGTTCTGGTGGTTCGCATGGTCGATCATGATCGGACAGTTTGTCAGCCGTTTTGTTGGCGGCCTGAAGACATGGCAACTGCTGGCGTCGCTTCTGGTGTTCCCGTCAATCCCGCTCGCGCTGTGGTTCTCGGTGCTTTATTTTTACCATCAGAACGGCATCGGCACGGAGGGATTGCCCAACTGGTTCATGACTGTGGTCGGCATCGTGTTCGTGATCAACTCGTTTGACAGTCTGATCCGGCTTTACACCGACAACCTGAACTTCACGACGGAACGCTTTGGCACGGTGTCCTATGTGCTGGCCAACGCGATCGGTCTGTTCGTGCTGACGCTGCTGTTCCAAAGCCAGTGGCTGCAGATCCAGTGGGTCGGCACCGTCGTGATCGGGATCTACCTCGCGGCGCTGGCCTATATGTTCTTTGTCAAACGCCGGCACCTGCACGATCTGGACGGCGACGCCAACGTCGCTGCCGAATAACCCAAAACCGCAATGACGGGCGCTGCCATTCGGGCGGCGCCCCACCGAAAAGAAAGAGACTCCATGCAGACCCAACCCAAAGCCAGCCATTTCATCGACGGTGCCTATGTCGAAGACACCAGCGGCACGCCCATCGACGTGATTTATCCCGCCACCGGAGAGACGATTGCGACCGTCTACGCAGCGACCCCCGCGATCGTCGATCAGGCCATCACTGCGGCGCGCAAGGCGCAGGGCGCATGGGCTGCGATGACGGGTACAGAACGTGGGCGCATCCTGCGCCGCGCCGCTGACATCATGCGCGAACGCAACCACGATCTGAGCGTGCTGGAAACCTATGACACCGGCAAACCCTATCAGGAGACATCCGTGGCGGACGCCACCAGCGGGGCGGATGCACTGGAATATTTCGGTGGGATTGCTGCCAGCCTGACGGGCGAGCATATCCAGTTGGGCGAAGACTGGGTCTATACCCGCCGCGAGCCTTTGGGCGTCTGCGTCGGTATCGGTGCTTGGAATTATCCCACCCAGATTGCCTGCTGGAAGGGTGCGCCGGCACTCGCTTGCGGCAACGCGATCATCTTCAAGCCGTCCGAGACGACGCCGCTTTGCGCGCTGAAAGTCGCGGAAATCCTGCACGAGGCGGGCCTGCCAGCGGGGCTTTACAACGTGGTGCAAGGCATGGGCGAGGTCGGTGCATCGCTGGTCACGGACCCGCGCATCGACAAGGTGTCGCTGACCGGATCTGTGCCCACGGGCCGCAAGGTCTATGCCGCCGCCGCCGAAGGCATCAAGCATGTGACGATGGAACTGGGGGGCAAATCCCCGATGATCGTCTTTGAAGACGCCGACATCGAGAACGCGATCAGCGGTGCCATTCTGGGGAATTTCTACAGCTCCGGTCAGGTCTGCTCCAACGGGACGCGCGTCTTCGTGCACCGCGACATCAAGGAGGTCTTCCTCAAGCGGCTTGCCGAACGTCTGGAGAACGCGGTGATCGGCGATCCGATGGACCCCGAAACCAGCTTTGGCCCCATGGTATCGAAGCGCCAGATGGACATCGCACTGGGCTATATCGAGAAGGGCAAGGCCGAAGGCGCGCGTCTGGTCTTTGGCGGCAACGCAATCGACGGTGCCGGGTTCTACATGCAGCCGACCGTCTTTGCCGATGTGACCGACGACATGACCATCGCCCGCGAGGAGATCTTTGGCCCAGTGATGTCTGTGCTGGATTTCGAGGATGAAGACGATGTGATGACGCGGGCCAATGACACCGAATTCGGGCTGTCGGCGGGCGTTTTCACCCGCGATCTGACCCGCGCGCACCGTGTCGCGGCGAAGTTCGAGGCGGGCACCTGCTATATCAACACCTATAACGATGCTCCCGTCGAAGCGCCGTTCGGTGGCATGAAAAACTCAGGGGTGGGCCGCGAAAACTCCAAGGCCGCGATCGAGCATTATAGCCAGCTAAAGTCGGTCTATGTGCGCATGGGCGATCTGGAAGCGCCCTTCTAGGCGCGGGCCCGAGCCCACCTTTCCAAACTGTGGGCTACGCGGTTCGGTCCGACGTGAAAATGCTGAGAGGTGCTTGAGGGGTCATGCTGATCTCTCACGTCACCTCGCCAATTCTGAGATGCGATTCCCGCGCGCCTCAAGGACAAGCTGCGCGGACGCGCGGTGCCTCACGGCATCCTTGACCCGCGCTGGAATCACGAAAAGGGGATGAAGATGGAACCTGATTTTATCATTGTGGGGGCTGGCAGTGCCGGCTGTGCGATCGCCTACCGTCTGGCCATGGCCGGGCGCAAAGTGCAGATCATCGAAACCGGCGGCTCTGACGCGGGGCCTTTCATCCAGATGCCGGCGGCGCTGTCCTATCCGATGAACATGAGCATCTATGACTGGGGATTCGAATCCGAACCCGAGCCGCATCTTGGCGGGCGGCGTCTGGCCACGCCGCGCGGCAAGGTCATCGGCGGATCGTCTTCGATCAACGGCATGGTCTATGTGCGTGGTCATGCAATGGACTACGACCATTGGGCCGAGCAAGGTGCCGACGGCTGGAGCTATGCCGACGTGCTGCCCTATTTCAAGCGGATGGAGCATTGGCACGAGGGCGGGCACGGCGGCGATGCCGACTGGCGCGGCACCGACGGCCCGCTGCATGTCACCCGTGGCCCGCGCAAGAACCCGCTGTTTGATGCTTTCGTCAAGGCGGGCCAGCAGGCGGGTTACGAGACGACCGGCGACTATAACGGTGAAAAGCAGGAAGGCTTCGGCCCGATGGAGCAGACGGTCTGGAAAGGCCGCCGCTGGTCTGCCGCGAACGCCTATCTGCGGCCTGCGCAAAAGACCGGCAATGTCGAAATTGTCCGCGCGCTGGCGCAACGCGTCGTGATCGAAGACGGCCGCGCCGTGGGTGTGGAGGTGCTCCGTCGGGGCACGCGCGAGGTTCTGCGCACCAAGGGAGAGGTCATTCTGGCCGCATCGTCCATCAATTCGCCCAAGCTGCTGCTGCTGTCAGGCATCGGCCCCGCCGACCATCTGCGCGACCATGGCATCGAAGTGGTCGCGGACCGCGCCGGTGTCGGACAGAACCTTCAGGACCACCTTGAGCTTTATATCCAGATGGCGTCGAGCCAACCCATCACGCTCTACAAGCACTGGAACATCTTCTCCAAGGCGGTGATCGGTGCGCAGTGGCTTTTCACCAAGACCGGCATGGGGGCGTCGAACCAGTTTGAATCCGCCGCTTTCATCCGGTCGAAAGCGGGGATCAGATACCCCGATATCCAGTATCATTTCCTGCCCATGGCCGTCCGATATGACGGCAAGGCCGCTGCGGAAGGGCACGGATTTCAGGCCCATGTCGGCCCGATGCGGTCCACCTCGCGCGGACAGATCACGCTGCGATCCGCCGATCCTGCGGACAAGCCGCGTATTTTCTTCAACTACATGTCGCAGGACAAGGATTGGGAGGAATTCCGCACCTGTATCCGTCTTACCCGCGAAATCTTTGCGCAGGACGCGTTCAAGCCCTTCGTCAAGCACGAGATCCAGCCGGGGGAGGACGCGCAGACAGACGCGGAGCTTGATGATTTCATCCGCGAACATGCCGAAAGTGCGTATCACCCCTGCGGCACCTGCCGGATGGGGCGCGCCGACGATCCGGGTGCCGTGGTCGATCCGCAAGGCCGCGTGATCGGTGTGGACGGGCTGCGGGTTGCCGACAGTTCGATCTTTCCGCGCATCACCAACGGTAATCTGAACGCGCCGTCGATCATGGTGGGCGAGAAAATCTCGGACAGCCTGCTGGGGCGCGATCCCTTGCCCGCCTCCAACGACGCGCCCTGGATCAATCCCGCGTGGGAAAGCTCACAGCGCTAACGCGTCATTCCACCTGATAGGGCAGCACGCCGCGCAGGTCGGGATCGACAACAAGCTGACGCTCCAGCGGTGGGACGGACCGCTGGTGGCAGTGTTTGCGTTCACAGATGCGGCAGGAAATCCCGATAGGCTCGAAGGCGGAGGCGCGTCCGGTGTCCAT
>JAGXHB010000223.1 GCA_024636425.1 Roseobacter sp. | reverse complement strand
GGCATTGGGGGGATGCGTCCCAAGGAAGCGATCACCGGGATCGGGGATTCGGGTAAAGAATTCGGCACCGCGCAAAGGATTATAGCCCGCGCGTGCGGTGATGACTGTGCCAAGCGCATCTGCTTCGAGTTCAAAGTCCCTTGAATAGCTTCGTGCACCCACCTGCGCGCCAAGGCGCTGCGCCGTCTCGACCGCCGAGGCGTCGCCCCCGCTAAGCGTTGCGAGACCCGCAAAGACAACCGCCCCCGCCATCGCGTTTTGCTGCTGGCGCCCGATATGCCCCGCGATATGATGCGCGGCCTCGTGCCCCATGACAAAGGCAAGTTCGTCCTCGTTACGGGCGTCAGCGATCAGCGCGAGGGTAAACGCGATAACAGGCCGCCCTGAGCGATCTTCGGTCTGATAAGCATTCGCGGGCTGACCGGGGCGGTCATCAACGACGATATTGAAATCACAATTCAGCCCACTGGTGCGCGCACGGCATTCGCGCTCGGCCACGGGTTCGACCGTCTGAAGCACCCGGACAAAACTGCGGGCCGCCTGCGATGCGGAAAACTCGGCTTGCCCGGTCTGGACGGGTGCCCGTTGAACGGGAGCCCGCTGGACGGGTTCGCCCATCGGGACCGGCTCACAGGCCGCAACGCCCAAAAGTGCAATGATGGCACCGAAAAGTCTCAACATATCTCTGCCCTTGTTTGCCGCCGTCTGCACATCTTGCTGCACGTGTTTCAACGAAAGTACTTTACTCCGTGATCGCGCCGATGAACATACGGCACGAAACCTGTCTTGCAATGATCTGCCGAAAGAATATTGTGCCGCCATGTTTACAATTGAACACGAATTCGACGCCAGTGTGATCACTCTGATCGACGAAGGCAAATCACCCTTGCGCGAAGATGTCACCGTTCAGGCATTTGCCAGCGTGATCACCTTTGACCAATGGGATCCCCGGACCAATACGGTTAGCACGATCAGCCTGTCGCCGCAGCAACTGCGCGATCTGACCGTTGCGCTGAATCTGCCCGAGGGCATTTACCGCACCATCCCGAAAAGCTGAGCAAGGGGCATTCCATGGCCACAGGCACACATATCAAGACTTATTTCGAAGGCGCGTGGCACGATGGCGATATCTCCGTCATCAAGGCGGCAGACCATGGCGCATGGCTTGGCACCACCGTTTTCGACGGCGCGCGCATGTTTGACGGCCTGACCCCTGATCTTGAGGCGCATTGTGCGCGGATCAACCGGTCTGCGCAGGCCCTGATGATCACGCCCACAGTCGAAGCCGCCGATATGGTCGAGATGGTGCGCGAAGGTCTGAAATCCTATGACCGGAACGCGGCCATCTATATCCGCCCGATGTATTGGGCCCTTGCGGGCGACGAACTGGGGATTGTCCCCCTCAAGGATGCCACCGGCTTTGCAATCTCCCTTGAGCAGATCCCGATGGCCGCCCCCGAAGCTGCGACAACCCTGACGCGCACAAGGTTCCGCCGCCCGGTGCTGGAAGACAACGTGGTGAACGCCAAGGCGGGGTGTCTTTATCCCAACAACGCCCGGATGATGGTCGAGGCGCGATCAAAGGGTTTCGGCAACGCGCTGGTTGCCGATGCGATGGGAAACGTGGCCGAAAGTGCTTCGGCCAATGTGTTCATGGTCAAGGATGGCGAGGTGTTTACGCCGATCCCGAACGGCACCTTTCTGGCGGGCATCACCCGCGCGCGGCACATGCAAAATATGCGTGCTGATGGCATCAAGGTGCATGAAACCGTCCTCGGCTTCGAGGATTTTCATGCCGCCGACGAAGTGTTTCTATCGGGGAACATGATGAAGGTGACTCCGGTCAAAGCCTTTGATGATACGCAATATCAGATCGGTCCTGTCACCCGGCGTGTCCGGGAGATGTACTGGGATTGGGCCGCGTCCGAACGTGCCTGATCTGCACGCGCGGAAATCGCAATTGCCAGCAGAGCCGTCCCGCGCCATGATTGCTTCGGCCCGTGACCGTCCAACCGGAGAACAAGATGCGTAAATTTATGGTGGTGCTGGATGACAGCCGCGAATGTCTGAACGCCATGCGCTTTGCCGCGATGCGTGCGTCGAATTCGGGGGGTGGTGTCGTTGTCTTGTCGGTTATACCCCCGGATGAGTTCAATCACTGGATCGGCGTGGCCGAGGTCATGCGCGACGAGGCCCGCGAAAGAATCGAGGTTCACTTCGAGGTTTTTGCCAAATGGATGCGCGACCGGCTGAATGTCGAACCCGAGCTTGTGATCCGTGAAGGGGTCGTCGTTGACGAAATCATCGCGCAGTTGGCCGATGATCCTCATGTTGGCGTCTTGGTCCTTGGTGCCGGCACGGACAAGAAATCAGGCCCCGGACCTCTGGTGACGCAATTGTCGCGCAATGCGGGCACTTTGCCGGTGCCGATCACCATCGTTCCGGGCGATATGAGCAAGGAACGGCTGGAAATGATCACCTAGAATGCGGCCCCGCTGTTTTTAGAATCGTTCCAAACCTTGACTTGGGCGCGTTCAATCCGCATATCTGGACTAACCCCCAGAGGAGCATGATATGTTTATTCAGACAGAATCCACGCCAAACCCCGCGACCCTGAAGTTTCTGCCCGGTCAGACCGTGCTCGAAATGGGCACGGCTGATTTTCCCGCCCCAGATGCCGCTGGCGCATCACCCCTGGCGACACGGCTTTTTGCGGTTGAGGGCGTCACCGGTGTGTTCTTCGGCACAGATTTCGTGACCGTGACAAAAGAAGACAGCGTCGAATGGGACCACCTGAAGCCAGCGCTTCTGGGTGCCATCATGGAGCATTTCCAGTCCGGTCAGCCCGTGATGGAAAGCGGCCATGAACATGCGTCGGGCCATGCCGAACATACTGGCGAAGACGGTGTGATCGTGGGCCAGATCAAGGAACTTCTGGACAGCCGCGTGCGCCCGGCAGTGGCACAGGATGGCGGCGACATCACGTTCCACGGATTCGAGCGCGGTGTGGTCTATCTGCACATGCAAGGTGCCTGCGCAGGCTGCCCTTCGTCCACATTGACGCTGAAGATGGGCATCGAAAACCTGCTGCGCCACTACATCCCCGAAGTGACCGAGGTACGCCCGGTTGCGTGACGCCCCCCTGATACTGGCGTTTGACACATCGGCCGCACATTGTGCGGCCGCTTTGCTGTCGGGCGACAATATTCTGGTCAGCATTGAAGAACCCATGGCCAAAGGCCAGGGGGAACGCCTGCTTGGCCTATGCGCCGAGGTGCTGGAGCAGGCAGGCGTCGCCTATGCCGATCTTGATGCGATTGGTGTGGGCATAGGCCCCGGCAACTTTACCGGCATCCGCATTTCGGTTGCTGCGGCGCGCGGGCTGGCATTGGGGCTGGGGGTGCCGGCAATCGGCGTGTCCCGGCTGGAGGCGCTGGCGCATGGCGCGCAAGGCGTGGTGATCGCCAGCCTTGATGCGCGGCAGGGGGCCATGTTCGTGCAGGTGTCGGGGACAATGGATGATCCGGAACCCGCGATGTGCACCCTGGATGATCTGCCCGCTATTCCCTCGCGGACCGATCCCGTTTGCATCGGATTTCAGGCCGAGCAGATTGCCGCCTTGTGTAACGGTTCTGTCGCCACACCGCAGATGCCGGTGGCAGAGGCCACGGCGCGGATCGCGCGCAGCCGCCTCGGTCGGGCCAATCCGCGCCCTGCCCCCTTGTACCTGCGTCCCGCCGATGCGGCCCCTGCACGCGACGCGCCACCCGCCATTCTGTCGTGACCCCCGATCAGCTCGCGCGCATCCACGCCGCCGCCTTCCGCCATGATCGCGGCTGGAGCGCGCAGGAGTTTGCCGAACTGCTGGCCTCGCCTTTCAGCCATCTTTTTACGCAAGACGCTGCTTTTGCGCTGACACGCACAATCGCAGGAGAGGCCGAGCTTTTGACGATTGCCGTCGATCCGGACTTTCAGGGTCAGGGCACGGGCCGAAGCCTGATGGACCTGTGGCTCCGGTCGCTTGACGGCACGGCGGAGACGGCGTTTCTGGAAGTCGCGGTCGATAATGCGCCGGCGATCCACCTTTACACCCGCGTCGGGTTCAGCGTGACGGCCAGACGGGCCGGGTATTATCTGCGCAAGGACAGTGCAGCCGTCGATGCGGTGATCATGACAAAGGGCCTAACGCTTGGTCATCCGCGCGTTTCCCCTGACTGAAACAGAGAATCCGGTTGACCCCGCCCGCCTGCTACGCAGTATCGTATCACTGATCGACGGGCGAAGACCCGCGACCGGGTATTGGCCCTGCGCCATGACCCCACAACAATGAAACCTGGGAGACCTCTCATGAGCCTTATGTCCAAATTTCTCGGCGCTTCGACCGCGACCGCGCTTTGCGCAGGTGCCGCGTTGGCCGAACCCGCGCTGATCTTCGACCTTGGCGGCAAATTCGATAAATCCTTCAACGAAGCCGCCTTTGCGGGTGCGCAGCGTTGGGCCGAAGAAACCGGCGAAACCTTCCGCGAGATTGAATTGCAGTCCGAAGCACAGCGCGAACAGGCGCTGCGCCGCTTTGCCGAAGCCGGCTCCAACCCGATCGTGATGACAGGCTTTGCGTTCGGGGATGCCTTGGGTCAGGTCGCGGGCGATTATCCTGATACCGATTTCGTCATCATCGACATGGTGGTAGATGCGCCCAACGTGCGGTCCGTGGTGTTCAACGAACACGAAGGATCGTATCTGGTGGGGATGATGGCCGCGATGGCGTCTGAATCCGATACCGTCGGCTTTATCGGCGGGATGGATATTCCGCTGATCCGCAAATTCGCCTGTGGCTACGCACAAGGTGTCAAGGCCGTCAATCCGGACGCCACCGTGGTTGCCAACATGACCGGCACGACCCCGGCCGCATGGAACGACCCTGTCAAAGGGTCCGAGCTGACCAAGGCGCAGATCAGCCAGGGCGCTGACGTGATCTATGCCGCTGCGGGTGGTACGGGCGTGGGCGTTCTGCAAACTGCCGCAGACGAAGACATTCTGTCGATCGGCGTGGACAGCAACCAGAACTTCCTGCACCCCGGAGAGGTTCTGACCTCCATGCTCAAGCGGGTGGATAACGCTGTCTATCAGGCGTTTATCGATGGCCCCGGCATGGAAAAGGGCTTTAACGTCATGGGCGTAGCCAATGGCGGCATCAGCTATGCCATGGATGAGTACAACAAGGATCTTGTCACGGCCGAGATGCAATCCGCCGTGGACGAAGCCTCTGCCAAGATCGCTGACGGATCGCTTGAAGTACACGACTACATGTCCGACGACAGCTGCCCCGATCTGAGCTTCTGATCGTGAGTGACACACATCAAACGGAGCGGCAGGCAACTGCCGCTCCAGCTATTGAACTGAAGGGGATATCCAAGGCCTTCGGTCCGGTACAGGCGAACAAGGACATCGCTATCCGTGTGATGCCCGGCACGATCCACGGTATCATCGGTGAAAACGGCGCGGGCAAGTCCACCTTGATGAGCATCCTTTACGGTTTCTACAAAGCCGACAAAGGCGAGATTTTCATCGGTGGCAAGAAGACTGAAATCCCTGACAGTCAGGCGGCGATTGCTGCGGGCATCGGGATGGTTTTCCAGCATTTCAAGCTGGTCGAGAATTTCACGGTCCTTGAAAATATCATTCTGGGGGCCGAAGATGGCGGGTTGCTGAAACCGTCGCTGGCCAAGGCGCGCAAGACGCTGCTGCAACTGGCCGATGATTACGGTCTGCGGGTGGACCCAGATGCGCTGGTGCAGGACATTGGTGTGGGCATGCAACAGCGCGTGGAGATCCTCAAGGCGCTGTACAGGCAGGCTGATATTCTGATCCTGGACGAACCCACAGGCGTGCTGACCCCTGCCGAGGCGGATCAGTTGTTCCGCATCCTCGGGCGGCTGAAATCCGAAGGCAAGACGATCATCCTGATCACCCACAAGCTGCGCGAGATCATGGAGACGACAGACACCGTATCCGTCATGCGCCGGGGCGAGATGACAGCGACCGTCAAGACGTCGGAAACCTCGCCCGCCGAGCTGGCAGAGCTGATGGTCGGCCGCAAGGTCTTGCTGCGGGTCGACAAGACACCAGCGCAAGCGAAGGACGTCATCCTTGATATTGAAGGGCTGCGGGTCGTCGATGACAAGGGCGTGGAACGGCTGCGCGGTATCGACCTTCAGGTGCGCGCAGGCGAGGTATTGGGCATTGCCGGGGTCGCCGGGAACGGCCAGTCCGAGCTGCTTGAGGTCTTGGGTGGCTACCGCGTGGGATCAGGCAAGGTGACAGTCAGCGGGCAGTCGCTGGACCTGACCGGCAAACACTCGGACGGGCAATCGCGCCGCACTCACGGCATCGCCCATGTCCCCGAAGACCGTCAGCGCGAAGGGCTGATCATGGAGTATCAGGCGTGGGAAAACACCGCGTTCGGGTATCACAAGGACGCCGCCTATCGC
>JAGXHB010000222.1 GCA_024636425.1 Roseobacter sp. | reverse complement strand
GCACTTGGCGCACCTTTTCTCATTTTCCTGATCATCCGGTCGAACCGGGCTGAAAGAGAACCATGATCACACTTACCGCCCAATCGCTGCGGGCCGGATACGGGCCCCGCACAATCCTGACTGATCTTGACCTGACAGTGCCACCCGGTGCCATCACCGCGATTGTGGGTGCCAACGCCTGTGGCAAGTCGACCCTTCTGCGCTGTCTTGCGCGTCTGTTGCGGCCTTCGGCGGGTCAGGTCATCCTAGACGGTCGCTCGGTAAGGCAGATTCCGACACGTGAACTGGCGCGCAGCCTTGGCCTTTTGCCGCAGTCCCCAAGTGCGCCGGACGGGATCACTGTGGCGGATCTGGTCAGTCACGGACGCCACCCGCATCAAGGCATGCTTTCGCGGTGGACCCAGACCGATGACAAGGCCGTCGCCGCCGCACTCGAAGCGACGCAGACCGTCGATCTGGCAGAACGGGACGTCGACGAACTTTCCGGCGGCCAGCGGCAACGGGTCTGGATCGCGATGGCGCTGGCGCAAGAAACCGATATCCTGTTGCTCGACGAGCCGACGACATTCCTTGATATCGCGCATCAGGTCGAAGTGCTGGACCTGCTGGTCGATCTGAACCGTCGTCGCGGGACCACGATCGTGATGGTGCTCCACGATCTGAATCTCGCCGCCAGATATGCCGACCACCTTGTCGCGATCCTACAAGGCAAGGTCCACGCTGCCGGATCGCCCGAAAGCGTCCTGACCGAGGGTATGGTAGAGGCAGTCTTTGGCGTGCGATGCCATGTGATGACCGACCCGACATCGGGCCAGCCGATGATGCTGCCGCTCGGTCGTCATCGCACCGTTTCGAATGATCCTACAAAGGAGATCTCGTCATGAGCCACGCTGCACGCGCAACAGCAACCTTTGACGGCATGATGCCGGATGACCTGATCCCCCACATCGCCGCCCACGCAAACGAGGCGGGACTTCAGGTAGAGGAGAGGGATACGTCGTTGATCGTGACGGTTTCGCTTGCAAAGGTCGCGCTGGAGCGCGCGCCTTCATCCCTCAAGGTCCGGATCGACGCCGAGGACGCAGCGGCGCTTCAGAATATCCGCGACTATCTGCTTTATATCCTTGATCATGTGGCACCCGGGCTTGTTGCGTCGGGCGCATGGCAAGGCGACTTCGCCCGCAACCGTCTGCCGCTCAATTTCTGCACCGCGACGGTGCGCAGCGTCCGGCGGGTTGCGCCGAACTTCCTGCGCGTCGCGCTGAATTGCGCCGACACGAAACGCCTTACGGAAGAACGTGGCATGCATTTCTCGCTTCTTTTACCGCCGAAAGAGCGTCGGCCCGTCTGGCCGCAACTTGACGGCAATGGCCGGACCGTATGGCCCAAGGATGCCGATCAGCTGCACCGCGCGGTCTATACGTTCGTCGATCTGGACCCGTCCCGGGAGTGTTTTACCTTCGATGTCTTCGAGCACGACGGCGGACGCGCTACGACGTGGGCCCGGACCGCACAACCCGGTGACATTGTAGGCATCAGCGGCCCGGGAAGCGGCGACTTCCCAGCGGGGAAAGACATCCTCATGGCCGGAGACGAGACGGCCCTGCCCGCAATCCGGCGCATTCTGGCGCAGTCCTCTGCCGACCGTAGTGGCCACGTCCTGCTTGAAGTCGGCAGCGAGGAGGATGTCTGCGACATGCCACGGCCCGGCGGGATTGACCTGACGTGGCTTGTCCGCAACAGGGGAGAAACGCTTTGGGATCGCCTTGCGACCGCCGTTCTGCCACAGGGGCCTGACCGCTATGTCTGGATCGCCGCCGAAAAGGAGCTTGTCCGCAAGGCCAAAGCACGGTTCCGCGACACTCTGGGGGTCGGAGCGGCAGAGGGCTATTTCGCATATTACTGGGAAGCCTGAAGAGATTAACGTGCGACCCTAAACAGCGGGCACCCTGCACAAACCTTGCAGTTCCGGACGCCGGAACTGATACGACAGACCGGAGGTCGCGATTGGCCAGCCCGGACATAACCCTTGGGAATATTTAGATGCTACGCCAGTTCTTTGACTACTACCGCCCTTGGCAGCGGCTTTTCTGGCTGGATTTCGGCTGTGCGGTTCTGTCGGGCCTGCTGGAGCTGGCTTTTCCGATGGCGGTTCAGGTCTTCATAGATAGGCTGCTCCCCTCGGGCGATCTGTCGCTGACCATCCTCGCCGCCGTTGGCCTGCTGGTGATCTATTTGGTCAATTCGGGTCTCATGGCGGTGGTGATCTATTGGGGGCACATGCTGGGCATTAATATCGAGACAGAAATGCGCCGCCGCGCGTTCGATCATCTGCAACGCCTTTCCTTCAGCTATTTCGACCGCGTCCGGACCGGCAAGCTGGTTGCCCGCGTCACCCGCGACCTTGAGGAGATCGGCGAGGTTGCGCATCACGGACCCGAAGACCTGTTCATCGCCGTGATGACCTTTGTCGGGGCCTTTTTGCTGATGCTGACGATCAATGTACAATTGGCGCTGATCACAGCCGTTATCGTCCCGGCCTGCGTCGTGATTGTCACGTTCTATGGCGGCCGCATGACCCGGACATGGCGCGAGATCTATTCCCGCGTCGCCGCGTTCAACGTCCGGCTCGAAGAGAATGTCGGCGGGATGCGCGTCGTGCAGGCCTTTGCAAACGAAGACCATGAGAAGACCCTGTTCGCCAAGGACAACGCAGCCTACCGCGATACCAAGCTGGCGGCCTACAAGGTGATGGCGGCCTCGTCTTCGCTCAATTACATGGGGATGCGGCTGATCCAGGTCGTTGTCATGGTGGCAGGGGCGATGTTCGTTCTGGACGGATCGCTGACGACGGGCGGTTTTGTGGCATTCCTGCTTCTGGTCGGGGTATTCTTCCGGCCGCTCGACAAGATCGCCGCCGTGATCGAACTTTATCCCCGTGGCATCGCCGGTTTTCGTCGCTACCTAGATTTGATGCAGACCAAACCGGATATTGCAGACACACCCGGCGCAGTTCCGGCACCGCGGCTGCGTGGCGAGGTGGCGTTTCATGGCGTGAGTTTCGATTACGGTGACGACCGGCCCGTGATCCGGGACATCACCCTGACCGTGCAGGCCGGAGAGACGGTCGCGTTTGTCGGCCCCTCAGGAGCGGGCAAGACGACGCTTTTGTCCCTGGTGCCACGTTTTTACGATCCGTCGGCTGGCCACATCACGGTTGACGGTTCCGACACCCGAAATCTGACGCTAAAATCCCTGCGACGGCAGGTCGGTATCGTCAGTCAGGATGTGTTTTTGTTCGGCGGCACGCTGCGCGAGAACATCGCCTATGGTCGCCTTGCCGCGACAGAAGACGAGATCCTTGAAGCCGCAGATCATGCTCAACTGTCCGAAATGATTTCCGGATTGCCAGAAGGGCTCGGCACCGTGGTTGGCGAGCGGGGCGTCATGTTGTCAGGCGGTCAGAAACAGCGCGTCGCGATCGCGCGCGCTTTTCTGAAGAATCCGCCGATCCTGATCCTGGATGAGGCGACCTCGGCACTGGATACTGAGACGGAACTGCAAATCCAGTTGGCGCTGAACAAATTGTCTCATAACCGCACCACGCTTGTCATTGCGCATCGCTTGGGCACGATCCGCGGCGCGGACCGCATCGCTGTGATGGATGGGGGCAGCATTGTCGAAATCGGAACCGACGCTGAGTTGCGATCCAATGCAGGGCGGTACGCGCGGTTGAGTTCGCAATGACGCACTGAAAGCGCTTCATCCCTCCAGACAAGGAGATGGTAACGAGAAACTGCACCAAGGGCCACGATAGATCTGCGGGCTGTCAAACAGCCGCACGGCCCTTGCGTTCAAACTCAAACCTCTGATTTCCTTAGCCTTCCGAGATCGATGGCTTAGTGTTGGTGACGGCCAGCGCGAATTCACCCGCTGGCCGCAGTATCATCGGGATCTACATCATTCCGCCCATGTCAGACATGCTGTCATTGCCGTTTTTGGCTGGCTTGTCTGCGATCATGGCCTCCGTCGTGATCAGCAAACCGGCAACTGACGCGGCATATTCCAAGGCGATCCGTACGACTTTGGTTGGATCGATCACACCGGCTTTCAGCATATCTCCGTATTCTTCGGCCTGTGCATCATAGCCAAACGTCTTGCTTGCGTTCTCAATGATCTTGCCCGCAACAACCGACCCATCAACACCAGCATTTTCTGCAATCTGGCGCAAGGGAGCCTGAAGCGCCTTGCGGATAATCGCAATGCCCGCGACCTGATCCGGGTTGTCGCCTTTAAGGCCTTCGAGCACCTTGCCTGCATGCACCAAGGCAACACCACCGCCGGGCACCACACCCTCTTGGACAGCAGCACGGGTAGCGTTAAGCGCGTCATCCACGCGGTCTTTGCGCTCTTTCACTTCAATCTCGGTGGCACCGCCGACCTTGATCACGGCAACACCGCCCGCAAGCTTCGCAAGCCGCTCCTGCAGCTTTTCCTTGTCGTAATCCGATGTCGTCTGCTCGATCTGGCCTCGGATCTGCGTTACACGGGATGCGATGGCGGCTTTGTCACCGGCCCCGTCGATCACAGTTGTTGTGTCCTTGGTCAGGACGACCTTCTTGGCATGGCCCAGCATATCCATCGTGACATTTTCCAGCTTGATCCCCAACTCTTCGGAAATCAACTGCCCGCCGGTCAGCACCGCGAGGTCTTGCAGCATTGCCTTGCGACGGTCCCCAAAACCCGGTGCTTTGACACCGGCAACTTTCAGGCCACCGCGCAATTTGTTAACCACAAGCGTTGCGAGGGCTTCGCCCTGGATGTCTTCGGCAATGACCAAAAGCTGCTTGTCCGCCTGCATGACGGCCTCAAGAAGGGGCACCATAGGGGCCAATGACGACAGTTTTTTCTCGTACAGAAGAATGACGCAATCTTCCAGGTTTGCGGTCATCTTGGCAGTGTCGGTCACGAAATACGGGCTAAGGTATCCACGATCAAACTGCATGCCTTCGACAACTTCGGTCTCCGTCTCGAGGCCTTTATTTTCCTCAACGGTGATGACGCCTTCGTTGCCAACTTTGGCCATAGCATCCGCGATCTGCTGCCCGATTGCAGCCTCTCCGTTTGCTGAAATGGTGCCGACCTTTGCGATCTCTGCCGTGTCGGCAACTGGACGGGACATCGCTTTCACTTCAACGATTACGGCAGCAACCGCCTTGTCGATTCCGCGCTTGAGGTCCATCGGATTCATGCCCGCCGCGACAGCTTTCATGCCTTCTTTGACGATGGCTTGGGCCAGAACGGTTGCGGTCGTTGTGCCATCGCCCGCCTCATCATTGGTGCGCGATGCGACGTCTTTGACCAGTTGGGCACCCATGTTTTCAAACGGGTCAGCCAGTTCTATTTCCTTCGCGACCGTCACCCCATCCTTTGTAATGCGCGGTGCGCCATAGGATTTGTCGATGACCACGTTGCGGCCTTTCGGGCCAAGCGTAACTTTGACAGCGTCAGCGAGTATGTTAACACCCCTGAGCATGCGGCCACGGGAGTCCGTGCCGAATTTGACGTCTTTTGCAGACATGTCGGTATTCCTAATTTAATGTGTGAAAGAGGCTGCTTCGTTCAGGCCAGGATGCCCAGAATGTCGCTTTCTTTCATGATCAGCAGTTCTTCGCTGTCGAGTTTGATTTCCGTGCCGGACCATTTGCCGAACAGGATCTTATCACCGGCCTTGACCTCCATCGGGATGCGCGCGCCGGCGTCGTCCCTTGCGCCCGCGCCGACAGAAACGACTTCGCCTTCTTGCGGTTTCTCCTTGGCGGTTTCAGGAATAAACAGACCCCCGGGGGTCTTTTCGTCGCTTTCAACGCGGCGTACGAGAACTCGGTCATGTAGAGGGGTAAACGTCATGGAAATGCTCCTTCTCGAGATTTCCGGGGTGGGTGGCATGCGTAGAGACATGCTGGCACTCGCCACACCTGAATGCCAACCTAAACCAGATGGCTATGCGGACAGACCGCTGCAAGAGGGCGCTGAACATTGTTTTCAAAGGGCAGCGGACCGATGCGTCACCGCCAGATCTTGCGATGCTTGGCGCGGTGCATCACGCGCCATCGGCGGCGCGTAATGCCAGTGGTCTTTCGCCTATTTCGAACGCGCCGGGGCTGCGCTCGCCTCGTCCATCGCCCTTTGCTGCCCGCGCGATACAGTCGTAATTGGTTTTCCGAACATCTCGTTTGCAGTGGCGAAATCTTCCGCCGTGTCAATCTCGGTCCAGTTCATTCCTGTGATATCCAGCGCATGAAAAGGCACCCCCTTTTCGACCAGCCGCGCATAGGCCGCTTCATAGTATTCTTGCGCATTGCGGGGGCTTTTCATCATTTCCGTCAGCTCTGCAAAAAGCTGGGGGCCCGTAGCTGCGCTGATTTTCTCGATGCCGATAGATTCACCAAGCGCCGTCGTGGCATCCACCGATTTGCCAATCTCGCGGACAAGCATTTCGTCGTCTGCAATCACTTTCACCTCTTCATCGGCCAGCGCGATATTGCGATCGATGCACAGGACGTTGGGCAGATTGCTATCGACGAGTTCGCGCAATATCTTGGTGTCGAACACCACATCTGCATCGAACTTGATGAACTCGGCGGTTCCCACAACGGTTGAGGCAAGCATCAGGGAATAGCCCGTGTTGGTTTCGCGATAGCGGTCATTGATCACATAGGTGACGCGGATCCCGCGAAATGTCTTGTCGACGAATTGTTTTATTTCCTCTGCCCGGTGACCCAAGACCAGTACGAACTGGGACATGCCGCAACTTAGGCAGTTTCGGATCATACGCTCCAGAATGACGGAACCGCCGACAGAAAGGAGGCATTTGGCGCTTGTGTCTGTGAGCGGGCTGAGGCGTGAGCCGATGCCGGCGGCCAGAATAACGGCCATGGGTGGGCGATTGTTGTCGTAGTTCATTATTTGTCCTGACTTCATCAGCAATGCTGGAGGTTACTTCTGGATCGAGAGCTTATGGTTTGAGGCGATGTTCATGCCGCGCTGCCATGCTCTGAATGAGCCCCAAAACAGCTGGCTTGCAGCGAAGATCCACAGCATCGGGGTAAGCTGGTCGAAGACCAGCGCCGCTGAAAGCATGAAGATGAACACGCCCTCGTCAAAATCGAGGATCTTGGGTTGTTCCTTGAGGAACCATTTGGCATTCGCCGTGAAGCCAAAGCCAAGCCCGGCAACAGGTTCCAGCCTTCTCAAGTGGGCCATCTTTGCGGGGTGTTCGGGATCCATCGCTGTCTCGATCTCCATCGCGATATATTTTACGTAGCCGCGAAGCCCGTAGAAAGCGATGCCGATCAGAGCGAGAAATACAGGCACGACGCTCAGCGATTGTGCATAGGCCGCATAGCCAATCGCCCCGAACCAGAGCGTCACCTGCACCTGATCCGTCAGGCGGTCAAAGTAGCTGCCGACGGGTGAAGATGTTTTGCGGTAGCGCGCCATCTGACCATCCATACAATCAAGGATGTGGCTGAGATGGATCAGCACGGCCGCCGCTATGAACCACTGAACCCCACCGATCAGAATACAAAGGGCAGCAGCCACAGCGACCGCAAAGGATGCAGCGGTGATCCGGTTCGGCGTGACTACCCGCATGTCGACAGCCCAGTAATTCGCGACAATACCAAGGGGTGCGGTCACAAATGAAGACCACCATTCATCGTCTTTGGTTTTCGTCGCCCAAAGCTGTGTGATTTTGGCGGTCATGATCTCACCTTTGCGACGGTTGGCAACGCAAGTGCCCGCAAGGCAGGCATGACGCTTTTTGATCGGAGCGGCGCAACACCCTCGGCGGTCTCCGCCTGCAATTTGATCAGCACATCCCTTAGCGTGCTGAGGAAGTACTGAACGTCACGCTCTGACAACTCTCCGATATTGCCGACCTGAAAGG
>JAGXHB010000221.1 GCA_024636425.1 Roseobacter sp. | reverse complement strand
GTAAAGCGGCAAGCGTCCGCGGAAGCCGCTGTTCTGGCAGGTGTCACAGCCCATCCCCTTGGTCACCACGGTGCCTGTCGCGATCTTGCCGGACAAAAGCTCGCTCTCGGCTCGGGTGATTTCGTGATCGCCCAGACAATCAGGGCAATTCTGCCGCACCAGCCGTTGCGCGATCAGGCCGCGCAGCATCGGTGCCAAAAGAAACCGCTCGACGCCCATCTCGACCAGACGCGCCACCGCTCCGATGGCGGTGTTGGTGTGCAGGGTCGAGATCACAAGGTGGCCGGTCATCGCGGATTCCACCGCGATTTGCGCGGTTTCGCGGTCCCTGATCTCGCCCACCATGATCACGTCGGGGTCTTGTCGCAGGATTGCCCGCAGACCCCGCGCGAAACTTAGCCCCGTCTTGGCATTCACCTGCATCTGGCCGACACCATCCATCGTGTATTCGATCGGGTCCTCGACCGTCATGATATTGCGCTGGCGGTCGTTGAGCATATCAAGCCCGGCATAAAGCGTCGTGGTCTTGCCCGAACCCGTCGGGCCGGTGACCAGCATCATCCCGTCGGGGCGTGCGAGAATGCGTTTCAGCGCAGCATTGTCACGCTCGGACAGCCCAAGGTGGTCGATCCCGCGCAGGGTCTGGCCGCGGTCCAGCAGACGCAGCACGACCCGTTCCCCGAATTGCGAGGGGATGGTCGAAATCCGCACATCCAGATCATAGCCCCCGACCCGCAACGACACGCGCCCGTCTTGTGGCAGACGTTTTTCCGCGATGTCGAGCTTGCCCATCACCTTGATCCGGCTGACCAGCAGCGGCGCAAGGGCGCGTTTGGGGCTGATGACCTCGCGCAGTATCCCATCGACGCGGAAACGCACCAGCAGGCGGCGTTCCTCGGTTTCGATGTGAACGTCAGATGAGCCTTCCTTCACCGCTTCGAGCAGCAGCGCGTTGATCAGGCGCACGACCGGCGCGTCGTCATTCTGGGCCAGAAGGTCATCGACCGACGCTGCCGTATCCGCCAGCGTCGCCAGATCGTCATCGGCACTGGCCGCGACCTGTGCCGCTTCGGACGCGGAATCGCGGTAGACCGTGCCGAGCGAGGCCTCGAATTCCGCGCTGGAAATCTCGCGGTACGACAGCGGAGCCCTGGCAATACGCTGTGCTTCGATCAACGCCTCATAGGACGCATCGGCGCGGTATTGGCACAATGGGCCATCGTCGCCCGCCATCAGCACGACGCCGTGGGTCTGCGCATAGCCATAGGCAAGGCGGGCATGTGGAATATGGTCGGTCATTGCGATCTCTCCAGCAGCAGCCGTGCGGTGACGATGCCCGGCTCGGGGCGCCGGTCGATCTGGATGGCGCGCACCGTGACGTTGTGCAGTTCCTCAAGATCGGCCAGCCAGACAAGCACGCTGGAAAATGCGGTATCCTCCAGCGTGACGCGACTGCCTTGGCCTTCGGGTTCGATCCGGCGCAGGGACAGCCCCATTTCGGCGGCAGAACTGGTGATCCGTGTCGCCAGCGGCATGTCATCAAGGGCGACAGGCGCAGGCACGTCACCGCGCAAGGCCAGCGCGGCAGTGTCCTGAACCAGACGGAACGCGGCGATGTCGGCGCGCGCACGGGTTTTGACGTCTTGCATCGGTTGCCAGACAAATTGATAGCCTATCAACAGCAAAGCCAAGGGAAGGACCGCGAGGATCAGCAGTCTTTCGCGCGGGCTGAGTTTGCTGAAAGCCGTCATTGGTCTGCCTCTCTGCTGATGCGCATTTCAACCTCTGCACCGCCGTCGCCTGCATTTGCAGCGCCGCTGCGCACGGCAAAGCGCCGGGATTCCAGCGTTTGCTGTACGGTTTGCAGATCTTCCAGCTTGCTGCCCTGAACCTGCAGGACAAGGCTGTTTTCCTCGGCACCCCACGCCAGCCTGCGAAAGGTGACAGCCGTGCCCGCATCGGCCAGCGCACCGGTGACGTCGTTCAAAAGCGGCAGGAAACGCCCCCCCGCCGTGCTTGCCGGTTTGGGCGACAGCCGGATCAGAATGGCGTTGATATCGCCATCCAGACTGATCCCCGGCAGAGGCTCTGCAATCGCAAGCGCGGCCTTGGTGCGCTCGGCGTCCACAACGCGGCGCAGGGCCATCGTGTCCACGGCGGACAGCACCAGATGCAGCACCAGCGCCGCCGCGACCACGGCGGCCGCCATGCGCCACAGCCCGATGCCAGAGGTGCCGGGCTTGCGCGTCCGCGCAAAGCTGAAAGTCAGATCCGCAGGCGCAGGCGGCGGCGGTGCGTCCGTCAGAACCTGCGCCGGAAGATCGCCACCCAGCGGATCGCCATAGGCGCGCAGCGCGGGTTTTCCGGCGTGTTTCCAAAGCGTTGGAAACGTCTGCGCACTGGCGGCAAAGCCAGTGCCGTCCGAACAGCGCACCACGATGCGCGCGCCCTCTCTCCAGACCAGCCAGCATGGGCCGTCCGTCGCATCGGGGGGCGGGATCATCAGAAACTCGGGCAGCAGCGGCGCGTCAAGGTTGTCAAAACCCGCCAGCACATCGCGTGCCACGACAAAGGCCAGCACCTCGCCTGTGGTCTGCGACCTGAGCGGGCCCTGCACCACCAGCACCGTCTCGATCGGTGCGGCGATGCGGTCCTCGATGGCGTAGGTGATCAGGGCCGCGCGTTGCCGGGGTGATGATTTCGGCACCGAAACGACGAAACTGCTGACAAGTTCGGCAGGAAGCAGGCGCAAGGCACTGTCACGCGAGGCTGCGCTATACTGCGCCGCGCGCGCCAGCAACTGCGGGAGAACCTGAAACCCCTCAACAGGCAGGGGGGCGGAAACAGGCAGCATTCCAGCCTGCCCCAAGGCAGCGTTTTCAGATGTAACGCTTTGAATTTTCACGAAATTCTACCTTTTCATCCTGCCATATCCTGCTATGTTACTCTTTTAAGCACGTCGCAGACAGGAAACAGTTTCATGGCTTACGGGAAAAAAGCACGCCGCCACACTTCGCGCGCCAAGCGGCAGCGGCGCTTGCCCGATGCCGGCGTGACGCTGATCGAAATGATGGTGGTTCTGGTGATCATAGCACTGGTGGCCGCGATCATCGTGCCCAACGTCATTGGCCGCCCCGACGAGGCCCGCGTGGCTGTGGCGCAATCCGATATTCGCGCGGTTGGCTCTGCGCTGGAACTTTACCGTCTGGACAATCAGAATTACCCGACGACCAGTCAGGGCCTGCAGGCCCTGTCCGAGCGTCCCACATCGCCGCCCGAGCCGCGCAATTGGGTCAGCGGCGGCTATCTTGCTTCTGTCCCGACGGACCCTTGGGGCAATGAATTTCTGTACCGTTCGCCGGGCGACACAGGCGGCTTTGATCTGGTGTCGCTGGGGTCGGACGGCGCACCGGGTGGTGAGGGGACGGCTGCGGATATCATGCACGGTCAGGCATCGAATTGATGTACAACGCACTTCACAAGCGTGACCGCGATGCGGGCGTCACCCTTATCGAAGTGCTGGTTGTGCTCGTGCTGGTCGGTGTGATGGCAGGCGTTGTCGGGCTTAGCCTTGGCGGTGGCGGCGGGCGCGGGGACGTCGTGGGGCGCGAGGCTGATCTGCTGGTGGCACGGCTGAACCGCGCCGCGGACGAGGTTATTCTGACCGGGCACACCATGAGCTTTGTCTGGGAGCAGGACGGCTACCGCTTTGTTGTACAGGATGGGGCGGAATGGGTACCGCATCCTTTGGCGCTGCTGCGCGAGCTTCACGTTTTCAAAGACACGGTGCAGTTTTCGCAGACGGCCGGCGCCATGATGCTGGCCGACGACATGCGACCCGCGCCCGACGCGCCGCTGACGCTGACCCTTTCGTCGCGCAATGGTGCCGAAGAAGGCGTGCGGTTCGACGGGATCAACGCATCGCGGATCGAGAGCGGCATATGACCCGCGACCGCGAAGCAGGCTTTACCCTGATCGAGGCTTTGGTCGCGATGGCTGTCCTTGCGATGGGCGCAGTTTCACTATTGTCTGCAGCCGAAGGGCACACGCGGCGCATATCTGACCTGTCCGACCGGGTCGCGGCACGTTGGGCGGCGGAATATGTGCTTGCGACATTGCGAACCGGTCTGACCCCGCAGACACGCGGCGTCGAATTCTACGGGATCGCCTTTGATGTCACGCTTGAGCGTGTGCCGACGCAGGACGCGGAGCTTGAAAAGGTGACGGTCAGCGCCGCGCGGGCGGACAGCGATCAGGCTCTTTATATTCTCGACGGGTATCTGGATGTCGGGGGGCCAACATGAGGGCATGGGAAAACAGCGGCAAGTGGCTGCGACGCGCCGTGATCGTGATCGCGGTCGGCAGTGTCGCTGCGGGTGCTGCGCGCGTGACCTGGCATTTGCGCGGCCACGACCGCGTGATCCCGCCGCTGGCCGAATTGAGCGTGCCTGACACGGATGACACCCCGAAGATGGACCTTGGCCCGACGCTTGCACTGGCTCCCTTCGGCAGTGCGCAGGCGCCCGCCGCCGCTGCAGAGGCCGCGCCAAGTGCGCTGGGACTGGTCCTGCTCGGCGTTATCGTGCGCGATGACCCCAGCAAATCGCTGGCACTAATCCGCGTGTCGGGTGAAGAGAGCAACTTCAGGGTGGGCGAAGACCTGGCCCCCGGCACGACGGTCGCCGAAATCGCGCAGGACCGCGTTGTGTTGACCGAAGAGGGTGGCCGCCGCGTTCTTTACTTTGCCGGATCGCAGGCCGTGGACGAAGAGGATGCAGCGCCAACCGGAGCCGAGCGTCTGCTGGCGCTGATCACATCGGGACAGGGCACGTCGATCAGCGCGCGCGTCGATGCGGCACAACGCGCCCAACCCGTCACCACTCAGGACTATATCAACATGTGGCGCGATCGCATCAATGCCAATCCCGCTCAGGTTCTGGACGAGATTGGTTTGGTGCCAAGTGATAATGGCTATATCATTTCCGACAAACATGACGTGGGAGTAAGCCGCGCCGGATTGAGAGCAGGTGATATCGTGACAAGTGTGAACGGACAGTCGGTTGGCGACGTGGACAAGGATCGCGCCCTTTACGATGTAATCGCAGAATCCGGTCAGGCCCGGATCGAGATCGAAAGGGACGGCCGCACCATCATGATGTCGTTCCCCCTTCAATGAGGTCGCTGCTTCGACGCCTCTGTGTCGCACTGCTGGCCGTGCAACTGATATTGCCCGCCCCCGCACAGGCCCAAGAGACATTCGTGATCAACCTGCGCGATGCAGATATTTCGGCGCTGGTCGAACAGATTTCAGAGATCACCGGCCGCACGCTGGTGCTTGACCCTGGCCTTACCGGCGACGTGACGGTGGTGTCAGCCGAGGCGCTGGACGAAGCTGGTGTATGGTCACTGTTCCAGTCGATCTTGCGCGTTCGCGGCTTCGTCGCCGTGCAGGCGGGCACCATCTGGCAGGTCATCCCCGAGGCCGAAGCCCGCACGGTCAGCGGGTCCTCTGCCAATGCAACAGATCAGCCGGGCAGTCAGGATTTCGTGACCGAGATGCTGCGCCTGAACCGTCTGCCCTCTGCCGAAGCGGTGCGCGTGCTGCGTCCGTTGGTGGCGGAATCGGGCTATATCGAGGCGGTCGCAGACCCCAACGGCGTGATCATCACCGACACGCGCGCAAACGTGGACCGGATCATCGCAATCGCGCGGAGCTTTGACGGCGATGCGATGGTGACGTCCGAAGTGTTGCGGTTCCGCAGCGCCGAAGCGGCAGCGGTGGGCAACGCGATCCTCGAAGTGCTTGGGCCTGCGGGCACGGGCGCGCGCCTGTCGGTCGATCCCGGATCGAACCTGCTGCTGGTGCGCGGCACGCCGCAGGACATCGCCGAAATCCGGTCTCTGGCAATCGCCATGGATGTCGCCCCGCGCCGCGATCCACGCGCTGCTGTCGGCACGACCGTTTTCAATCTGCAGTTCGGTGACGCGCTGATCATTTCGGAAATCCTGAAAGGCACC
>JAGXHB010000220.1 GCA_024636425.1 Roseobacter sp. | reverse complement strand
TCCATCGAGATTATCACGGCGCAAGGTCAGACGCCGCAGGTAACGTGGCTGGACATTGCCACGACCGGCAAGGCAAAAACCGCGATCCGGCGGTCGCTGCGCGAGGTGGACAAGGCGCGATTCGTCTCGCTGGGGCGCGAACTTGCGCGCTCCGCGTTCGAGCAGATGAACAAGTCTGCCACCGACAAGGTTTTGCGCACCGCAGCGCGCAGTCTTCGGCTCGCGAATGCTGAAGATCTGCTGGCCAAGCTGGGGTCGGCTGAACTGACCGGCAGCGAAGTCGTGCAGGCGGTCTATCCCAACCTTCAACCGCGAAAGGGCGATCAGATCGACCGCAAGCGCGCCGTTGTGGGCCTTGAGCCGGGGCAGAGCTATGACCGCGCGCCCTGCTGCCAGCCGCTGCCGGGCGAACGGATCGTCGGCATCACCTTTCGCGGCAGGGGCGTCACGATCCACGCCATCGATTGTGAACGGCTTGCTGCCTACGAGGGACAACCCGAACGCTGGGTCGATCTGCGCTGGCATGAAGGTCAGCACCCGCCGATTTACGGTGCGACACTGGATCTGACCATTGGCAACGGCGCGGGTGTGCTAGGGCGCATCTGCACTCTGATCGGGCAATCCTCGGCCAACATATCGGATCTGGAATTTTTGGACCGCAAGCCTGACTTTTACCGATTATTGATCTACGTAGAGCTACGAGACATCGCGCATCTGCATTTGTTGATGCCAACCCTTGAGGCGGAAAGCGAAGTGGCCGAAATCAGCAGATACCGCAATATGAAGCTGTCGAAGCCGTCCGATAAAGACGCATGAGCTACGCGCCACATTTTGACTCAAGGACGGTCCATTGATCTTTAAACGCCGTGATCCAAAACCGACGCTGCGCGCCATGGCCGAGTTCATGTGGCCGCGCGGTGGCTGGACGCGGGCATTCCATTACGTCAAGCACCGGATGCGGCGGCTGCCTGACACGCCCGAGCGCATAGCACGTGGCATCTGGGCGGGCGTATTTACCACGTTCACGCCGTTTTACGGGATGCATTTCATCGTCGCGGCACTGATATCAAGGGTGATGCGGGGCAATCTTCTGGCTGCTTTGATGGGGACGTTCTTCGGCAACCCGTTGACCTATGTGCCGATCGGCCTGTCTTCGCTGTCGATGGGGCACTGGATCCTGGGATCACCGATGGTCCAAGATGAACACCGGTCGTTTGGCGGAAAGTTCATTGATGCGGGGCATGATCTGCTGGGCAACTTCATCGCGATGTTTACCATGCACGACATGGATTGGTCCGGGCTTGCGGTCTTTTGGAGCGAGGTATTTTATCCTTATCTGATTGGGGGCATCTTGCCCGGCATGATCTGTGCGACGATCGCCTATTACCTGTCTGTGCCGCTTTTGCGAGCCTATCAGAAACGGCGCAAAGGCATGATCAAGGCCAAGTTCGAAGCACTCAAGAAAAAGGCGGCGGCCAAGGCCGAGGCGAAACGCTTAGCAGAGCAGAAGGCTCAGAAGGGAACAGAACATGGCAACGCAAGGTAAGCTGCGTCTTGGGGTGAATATCGACCACGTCGCTACTGTCAGAAATGCCCGTGGGGGGGCCTATCCCGATCCTTTGCGCGCCGCACGGGCCGCGCAAGAGGCGGGTGCCGATGGCATCACCGCGCATCTGCGCGAGGACCGCCGTCACATCACCGACGCTGATATAGAAGGGCTGTTGGACGTGCTGAACGTGCCGCTGAACTTCGAGATGGCCGCGACCGACGAGATGCAGAAAATTGCGCTGCGGCACAAACCCCACGCAGTGTGCATCGTGCCGGAAAAGCGCGAGGAACGCACCACCGAAGGGGGCCTTGAGGTCGCGCGCGAGGAAAACCGTCTGGCGCATTTCATAGCGCCTCTGCGCGAGGCGGGCAGCCGCGTAAGCATCTTTATCGCCGCGGACAAGCGCCAGATCGAAGCAGCAAACCGGATTGGCGCCGAAGTGATCGAATTGCACACCGGTGCCTACTGCGACGCCTTTGCCGAGGGGCATTGGGAGAAGGCAGAGCAGGAACTGCAAAAACTGCGCGAGATGGCCGCTTTCGGTCATGATCTGGGTCTGGAGATACATGCAGGCCACGGGCTGACCTATGACACTGTTTCGCCCATAGCCGCGCTGTCGCAAGTGCAGGAACTGAACATCGGGCATTTTCTGGTGGGCGAGGCGATCTTTCTGGGACTCGGGCCTGCGATCGAAGAAATGCGCCGCCTGATGGATGAAGCGCGCAATGGCTGACGCAAGGCACGCGGTGGCAGCAGGCAAGACAGCCCCATGATCCTCGGCATCGGCACAGATCTCGCGAATATCGAGCGTATCCAAGGCACGCTTGACCGCTTTGGTGACCGGTTTCGCAACCGCGTCTTCACCCCGACGGAGCAGCGGAAGGCTGAGGCCCGCCGCGATGTGGCAGGGACGTATGCCAAACGCTGGGCCGCCAAAGAGGCGTGTTCAAAGGCGCTTGGCACGGGGTTGCGCATGGGTATCGCCTGGCGGGACATGGCGGTCAGCAACCTGCGCACAGGCCAGCCGGTGATGCATGTGACGGGCTGGGCCGCCGAGCGTTTGGCTCAAATGACGCCGGCGGGTCATGAAGCCATTATTCACGTAACGCTGACCGACGATCACCCTTGGGCACAAGCGTTTGTCGTGATCGAAGCGCGGCCAAAGCCCGATGAAGGCCATTGATCCCGTGGTGCGGTCCCGCAGGGCCCCGACAGACTGCGACGGTCGCTTGACTTGGGCCAGTGCTGCCCGCATGTAGGCCCCAAACGGATTATCAGGAGCGCCACCATGGCCGCCAAGCAAAAAACCGGCAACGCATTTGTCGAAACCCTCAAAACGATCTTTTGGGCATTGCTGATTGCAGGTGTGTTTCGGACACTGTTTTTCCAACCTTTCTGGATCCCGTCGGGATCCATGAAGGAAACGCTTTTGATCGGTGATTTCCTTTTCGTGAACAAGATGGCTTATGGCTATTCCTACGCCTCGTGCCCCAGCATCATCGCCCCGCGTTTCGGGATCGAGATCGACGCCAAGGATATTTGCGGCGTGTTTGATGGGGATAACACGCGGCTGTTCGGGTCCGAGCCTGAGCGTGGCGATGTCGTGGTTTTCCGGCACCCGGTCTCGGGTCGGGACTATATCAAGCGACTGATCGGTCTGCCGGGCGACCGCGTTCAGCTTGCCGGCGGTGTGGTCAGCATCAACGGTACACCTGTTGATCTGCGTGACGATGGCACTTTTGAAGAGGTAATGGACCGCCAAGGACCGCAGGGTATGCGTCCGCGCTGCGAAAACGGGGCCGTCGGTGAAGGCGGTGCCTGCGTAAAGTCCCGCCAGATCGAAACGCTGCCCAACGGGGTGGAACATGCGGTCCTGAACATCGGCAATCAGGCGTCGGACAACACAGGCGTCTATAATGTGCCCGCCGGACATTACTTTTTCATGGGCGACAACCGCGATAACTCCGCAGACAGCCGGTTGGCACAGCAGGCCGGTGGCGTCGGGTACGTTCCGTTTGAAAACCTGATTGGTCGCGCTGACCGGATCATGTTCAGTTCGGCAGGGCGGTCGATGCTGTTTTTCTGGACTTGGCGGGGCGACCGCTTTTTCAAAGCGGTCAAGTGAAGCTGAACGCGGATCTCAAGGCCTTTGAGGGCCGTATCGGGTATCACTTTTCCTCACCCGAGCTGTTGAACCGCGCGGTGACCCATGCGTCGATGTCTTCGGCAAACCGTGATGACAACCAGCGGCTGGAGTTTCTGGGCGACCGCGTGCTGGGGTTGGTGATGGCCGAAGCATTACTGGCGCTCGACACACGCGCGACCGAGGGGCAACTTGCCCCCCGGTTCAACGCGTTGGTGCGCAAGGAAACCTGCGCTGATGTCGCACGCGAAATCGACATGGGGGCGGTGCTGAAGCTTGGTCGCTCCGAGATGTTGTCGGGGGGGCGGCGCAAGCAGGCCTTGCTTGGCGATGCGATTGAGGCGATCATTGCCGCAGTCTATATGGACGGGGGGTTCGATGCGGCCCGCGATCTGATCCTGCGGTTGTGGGGCAAGCGTGTGCAATCGGTCAAGCAGGATGCCCGCGATGCGAAAACCGCGTTGCAGGAATGGGCGCAAGCGCGTGGATTTCCGCCGCCCGCGTATGTGCAGACTGACCGGACCGGACCGGATCACGCGCCGGTCTTTACCATCACGGTCAGGGTCGAAAACGGGGCCAGTGCCGTCGCAACTGCCCCCTCGAAACGTCAGGCCGAACAGGCCGCCGCCAAATTGCTTTTGGCCCAGTTGGAGAAGAATTCATGACCACCCGCGCAGGCTTTATCGCTTTGATCGGTGAGCCCAATGCGGGCAAATCCACGCTGCTGAACAAGATGGTGGGCGCGAAAGTGTCCATCGTGACCCACAAGGTGCAAACCACCCGCGCACGTATCCGCGGCGTTGCGATGGAGGGCGACAGCCAGCTTGTGTTCGTCGACACGCCCGGCCTGTTCCAGCCACGCCGGCGACTGGATCGCGCTATGGTGGCGGCAGCCTGGGGCGGTGCGGCGGATGCCGATATTGTGGTACTGCTGATCGAGGCGAACCGGGGCTTGACCGAAGGGGTGGAACGCATCCTTGAAGGGCTGTCCGATATCGGCAAGGGCCGAAAGGTTGCACTTGCAATCAACAAAATCGATCGCGTCGAGGCCCCTGTGCTGTTGGGATTGAGCAAGACGATGAACGACCGCTATCCCTTTGTCGAAACGTTCATGATCTCGGCCGAGCGGGGGCATGGTGTGGATACGCTGCGCGGATGGCTGGGAGGTGAACTGCCGGAGGGGCCTTGGCTGTACCCCGAGGACCAGATCGCGGATCTGCCGATGCGCATGATCGCCGCCGAGATGACCCGCGAGAAGCTGATCCTGCGTCTGCATCAGGAACTGCCCTACCAACTGACCGTCGAGACGGAGAACTGGGAAGAGCGCAAGGACGGATCGGCGCGGATCGACCAGCTGATTTATGTCATTCGCGATGGTCACAAGGGCATCGTTCTGGGCAGCAAGGGCGAGACGATCAAGTCCGTCAGCAAGGCTGCCCGTGAAGAGCTGGAAGAATTTCTGGGCCGCAAGGTGCATCTGTTTTTGCAGGTCAAGGTGCGGCCGAACTGGCTGGACGAGGCCGAGCGGTATACTGAGATGGGGCTGGAGTTCAAAGACGGCAATGCCTGAGCATGACGCTGATCGGCCCTCCCCTCTCATCGCTGGAACCAGCGATTGCCGGGCAGCGGGACAGGATTTTCTTCCATTTGGAATATGGGGTTGCGCATGCCTCGGCTGACAGCGCGATTTTGGGTGGATGCCTATCTGGCGCGGTTGCGGGTCTATGACATTCCTGCGTTTGTCGTCGCCCACGGCGATGACACGGGCGGTGCGGTGCTGGTCAAGCTTGCCACGCTTGATGGCAACGCAGTGCTGTTTCAGAAAAGTTTCGATTTGATGAGCGGTGCACGGACCTGGGTCGAAATGACCCGAGGGCCGGAAGCTGAGGTAGATGCATCGGTTGCGCGGCAACGCGGGTTCGATCCGGATCTATGGGTGATCGAGGTCGAGGACCGGCAGGGCAGGCATCTGCTGCACGAGGACGGGCTGGCCTGATGGAATGGCGCGATCAGGGCATCTTGCTGAGCGCGCGGCGACATGGCGAAACCTCGGCCAT
>JAGXHB010000219.1 GCA_024636425.1 Roseobacter sp. | reverse complement strand
CCCAACGTACCGATGATACCCCCCAGAAACGGAAGAAAGTTCAGGCAAAAGGCGAGAACACCCCAAACAAAGGGATATGGGACGCCAATGACCGACATGGCGATCGCGATGGCGAGCCCGAGAAGCAGATTTATGCCGGTGATCGCCACGAGATACCGCGACATGCGTCTTTCAATTTCGAATATGACTGTCAGCGCACGCCGTTTGTCCCCGAAACGTGGAAATGACTCGACGATCTTGACATAAAACAGGTTGCCAGCGGACAGCAGGAACAACGCAAGGATCAACCCGACGGCCAGAGATGTGGCGAAACTCGCCAGGTTGCCGACGGCGGTGGTCAGCAGACCCGGCTGTTGCATCACTACCGTTGTCGTATTGTCGCCGTCGCCCTTGGCCAGTTCTTCGACCTGCTTTGACGCGTCCTGAACCGCTGCCACCGATTCCATGACTCCGTGCAACTTGCTACGCAATTCGAACGAGATGCGCGGAATGTCATCAAACCAGCTGGCTATCGACCCACCCATCACCAGCACCGCGATGCCGATCAGCCCTGCGAGACCGAAAATCAATACTGCGGCTGACAGTGCCGACGGTACACCCCGACGCGCGAGCCATCTCACCAACGGCCCCAGCGTCAACGCCAGAATGAACCCCAGAACAGCGGGCAGAACGACATCCTTTGCAAAGTAGAGCACGCCGAGCGTCATCAGGACCACGATCGCCGTCAAAAGCCTGTTCGTGGTAGTAGCCTTGTCCGTATGGTCCATGCTGTCTCGCTCCGAATTTCAAACTGTCTATTGCCAGAATTGCGCGCCGCGGACCGTTGGCATGCTTGTTCGCCGGTGCGAGGGGGCGTGCAGCCGAAGACGAGGCATGCCCGTGCAATATACCCTGAGCAGTCGAAAAGGTTGCAAGAAATATTCACAGATACTGAATCGTGATCTGGGAGACGTGACGCAGTGTTCTCAGCTCAACTTTATACATTTCAGATCTCACCTTTATGCTGATCTCGCATATGCTAGATCTAAAAGTGAAACGCCAAGCGCGTGCTTTAGGCGATGACAAAATCATTCCGACGAAAGGTGAAACTCGCACACTGCGTTTTTATCACTGCCATCTTCACCGTTATGCGTGTTTGCGAGCTTCGAGGACGGTCATTGAGCAACGCCGATTTCCAAGTAAAAGTCATCCGCGTGAACCAGCGCGCAGATGAGTACTTTCAGATGAGCTGGCGGCTTAGGACACTGGCCCAAGAGCCTGATTCAAAACTAACCGACTATTTTCATGCCCTTGCGAGGTGTCGCGTGACACGACGAATGTGAGCGATGGTCACCCAGGCCTCTGCGCTGGCGATGGATTTTTCCCAATCCTTTGACAAGCAGCGGCATCGCCCACGCCAGGCAAAGGTTCGCTAGACCACCCATCTTCTGGGCGGGACTTCAAAGCCTTTCGCCGTATTGGAGCGCTTGACGATCTGCACAGTCCAGCGTCCGATGGCCTTCAGTGTTGATTTCCACTCAGAAGTGAGACGCGGTTCCAAAGCTGAAGATCGAAAGAACCCAACCGAAAGAGGTGGCGGAGAAGCTGCCGCCGGTATCGGTAAGTTGATAATTAAATGGTGTGGGCATCGGCACCTTCGAGCTGATCGGCTATCGATCTGTACGGTAACCGCTTTATCTCCTCGAATGACGGGTGACCAAACGGCTCAAGAAAAACGCAGTTCACGAATGTCTTACGCGATAATACGGCCCCGAGCCGCAAAGGATCTGAACCCTGCCGACACCGAAAGATCAACGCCGATGAAAAAGAGGGATCTTCCTCATAAAATATGTCCCATCTGTGCCCGCCCATTCAGCTGGCGCAAGAAATGGGAGAGAGACTGGGACGAGGTGCGCTATTGCTCTGACAAATGCCGCGCTGCGAGTAAGCGGCAAAAGAAACCGAAAGACGATCAGGCTTAGAAGCGGTTTGCCTGTTCGCGCAATAACTTGCGGATGGCAGCGGGCCAAAAACGTCAGCCCGCTGCCCGTAAGACTGATGTAGATCAGCTACTTGTGTCGTCAGCGTCCTCTGCTACCGGCACGGTCGCGCGCGCCTCTTCGAGCAGCGCTTCGATCTTGTCCATGCCCTTGCCCGGGATCCGTGCCCCGAGAATTTGCTCTGCGTTGCTGAAGTCATTGCCAACGACAATCAGAGCCACCATGCCCATCGCTTGGTGTGGCTGGCAAATGACCGCAGTCAGCCCTGTTTCGGTCACCGTGTACTCGACTTCCTTGTTCATCTTTCCGCGAAAGTCCTCTTGCCCTTCCGGCAAGGCGTTCCTTGCAGACTGAGCGTTGTGGGACTTGTCGGTCGGGATAAATCGAATGACATCTCCGACTTCGGCGCGAATAAGCTCCTGGCTGAAGACCATCTGGTCGCCAGCTGCATTCTTGTTCAGCATGTCGATCTCAATGGTCTCAGCAGATGCTGCGATTGCAGTTCCGATAAGGAGAGTTGTCGCCAAAAAGGTCGTTTTCATTTGTTAACTCCATTTGATGTAGTCGTGATCAGTTACCTAAGGAGCCGGTGGGCAATCACCACTCACGTGTCTGAGATGGCGACAGTCTGCCGCAGACGTGGCGCAGCAGGGCGAGAAACTGAAGTGCGTGATTGGTGTGTGGCTCGAAAACGCTTGGCTGGCAGGTGTCAGACTTCACCCGCGGCTGGCTCGAGTATTTGGTCGAGTATCAGATCGACGGCAGCGTCGCGCCTGCCTCGCTGGAAAGCTGAAAGACCAATGAAAACGCGACCGAATACATGCTGAAACTGCGCGATGGCGTGCACTGGAACAATGGCCGCCCGCGGATCAGTGACCAGCGGAGCACCGGCCTCGATGCCGGTGCTGGTCCCAAAAATAGGTCGAATTCATCTGATTGGAGGTCATCATGCGTCCTCGCTACATTTGTAGGTGGATTTGGCCAGCCATTCCGGGCAGATCTCGACGCCCCACCCAGGGGCATCGGTCACAACCGCCTGGCCGTCCGTGATGGTAAAGGGATCGTTCCGGAACAATTCCCGCTGCCACGGGTAGTAATCGTCGCCTTCTATCGAGAATTCCAGATAGCGGCCTGGATTGGGCACCGCGCGCAGCAGATGCATGGTGAACAGCGTAACCAGCGACAGGTTGGCAGCATGCGGAGTGCAGGGCAGCCCGGCGACGTGGCCCATGCGGGCCACCTCCATACTGCGCACCATGCCGCCCAGATACAGGATGTCGGGCTGGATGATATCTACAGCGCGCATCGCGACAATCCGCTTCCACTGCTGCAGATCCCAGTCCTGCTCGCCGCCTGCCACGTCAATGGAAAGGTCGCGGGTGACTTCGGCAGTCTGCTCAAGCTCCCAATAGGGGCAAGGCTCCTCGAAGTGTTCGTAACCGTTGGCCTCAAGCATCCGCCCGACCTCAACCGCGCGGGCCGGGCCAAAGCCGGAATTGCCGTCAACCAGCAACGCCGCATCCGGGCCCATGGCTTTGCGGATGGTCGGGATGATCGTCTCAGTCCGCCCCTCCCATTCGTCCCGGTTCTGGCCGCATTCCGCGCCAACGCGCACCTTGAAGGCGTCAAAGCCGAATTCATCACGCACTTGCAGCAGTCGTGTCGCCTCGTCCGCGGGCGTGATGTCACGACGCATCGAGGACGCATAGGCCCGCACCGGACCCGTCGAACCGCCCAGCAGTTCGGCTATCGGCTTTCCCGCCGCCTTGCCGCGCCAGTCCCAAACCGCAGTGTCCAGCCCCGCCATGGCTCTGCGCAGATAGGTGCCGGGAAACTTGTGCTCGCGCAGCGGGATCTCGGCGATCACCTCTTCCAGCGCGTCCATGCCGCGCCCCAGCGCCCAAGGCGCCACCTGGCGGTGCAAGATCTCGCAGGTCAGATCGCTGCTGTAGGTAGAGACCTGCCCCCAGCCCGTGCTGCCGTCCTGGGCGGTAACCCGCACAAAGCCGATCAGCGGCGTGCAGAAGGTCTCGATCCGGCGGATACACGGGCCTGTGTCGTCCTTGCCGCGGGTGTTGGCTACCGGCACCGCGCCGGACATGGAATATGGCGTGCTCATGCGTCCTCCAGAATAAGATCAGCGGCGCGGTGCGCCAGCATCATGGTCGGGGCATTGGTGTTGCCCGAAGTCAGGTTGGGAAAAACCGAGGCGTCGACGACCCGCAGCCCCTGCAGCCCGTGCACTTTCAGTCGCGGACTGACCACCGCGGCCTGCGGGTCCTGGCCCATGCTGCAGGTGCCGACCGGGTGAAAGACGGTGCCGCAGCGTTCGCGGAAATCGGCCAGGATCTGCACATCGTCCATTCGCCGCAGGTCCGGGTCCATTGCCGACTCCACCAACCCGTCCAGCGCCGCGGTCGCGATCAGCCTCTGGCACAGGCGGCCGCCGGCCACGACCTGCGCGCCGTCCTCTTCGGTGGCCAGAGAATTGGGCCGGATGCGGGGCGGAGCGGCCGGATCAGCGGCGCTGATGTCAATGCGGCCGCGGCTGGTGGGGCGGGCAGGCTGGAAGCCGATGATAAAGCCCGGAAACGGGTCGGGCTGCACCACGGTGCGCTTGCCGTTCGGCGTGGTAGTGTAGGTGATCGGGTTGAAATACAGCTGCTGGTCGGGATGGGCCTGATCCGGGCCGGACCGGAAATAACCGCCGCACTGATTCACTGACAGCGCCAGCGGCCCGCGCCGGGTCAGCGCATATTGCAGCGTCGCGCGCACCTTGCCAGTGAACGGGCGCAGCACGTTGTTCAGCGTGGGTTCGGTGGCCCTGAAGTAGTAATTTATACCCAGATGGTCCTGCAAGTTGCCGCCGACATGCGGCGCATCCAGCAGCGGCGTGATGCCGTGGGATTTTAGCAGCTCTGCCGGACCGATGCCCGACAGTTGGAGCAGCCGCGGCGAAGTCACGGCACCCGCCGACAGGATGATTTCGCGACCTGCACGCAGGGTTTGCGTCTTGCCCTCTCGCACCACCTGCACGGCAGTGGCCCGCGTGCCCTCAAAAATGATCCGCTGGGCTTGCACCCCGGTCATCAGAGTGACGTTGGCCCGCTTCAGCGCGGGTTTCAGGAAGGCCCGCGCCGAATGCATACGGCGACCGCCACTGGTGTTGATCCGATATACACCTGCACCCTCGCAGGCGCTGCCGTTGATATCTTCGGTGCGCGGCAGCCCCAGTTCCTCTGCGGCAGCAAAGAAATGCCGGTTGGCAGGGTGGATCTGGTCCGAAATATCCTGCACATGCAGCGGCCCGCTGCCTTGGCGCTCGCCGTTGATACCGAGCCGGGTTTCCATCACCTCATAGGTCTGGCGCGCGGTTTCCCAGTCCCAACCGGTCGCCCCGGCCGCGGCCCAGTCATCAAAGTCTTGCGGCAGCCCACGTGCGTAGACCAGCGCATTGATGGCACCGGAGCCTCCAACGACCTTGCCGCGCGGCCAGTATCCGCTGCGCCCGGCCAGCGCTGCTTCCGGCTCGGTTTGGTATTTCCAGTTCAATTTGGGGTCAAAGAACATCTTGCCATAGCCCAGCGGCAGGGCAATCCACGGCGACCACCCGCGCCCGCCGGCCTCAAGCACGAGCACCTTGAGGCGCCCAGACGCGCTCAGCCGCTCGGCCAGCACGCAGCCTGCGGAGCCCGCCCCCACGATGATGTAATCGAAGTTTTCCATGCCGTCCCCTTTAAACTCTGACGGTGGTTCTGGCACAGACAGCTTGCGTTTCATAACCAAATAATAATTCGATAACGGTGCGGAATAATTTGTAACGCAGGTGCGCCTCGTGAACGGCATACCTCCATTATCCCGGCTGCGCGCTTTTGAGGCGGCCTCTCTAAACGGTAACTTTTCCAGCGCTGGGCGTCATGTGCGCCGATTGATGAGGCTCTATGTGCACCAGTCCAGGGTCGCAACCTGGTGCGATCTGAGAGGGCGTTGCGAGGCCACCTTTTCGAGGTCGTTCTCTATGGTGAGACAGGGGCGCTCTTCGGTCGCATCTGCCGCATATGCACTCCGAACAAGGGTGACAGACCATCGTGTCGGTACCCGAAGCACGAGGACCTGGCATACACTGTCGGCATGAGTGGTACGTGTACGTTTAGCCTGCAAACTCTTGTAGACTTCGGTAAGTTGCAACTTCCGAGAAGCCCGGCCCTCGTTCTTGCTAGTTTCGCTCTGAAAACCCTCGTGTCGGTGGTTCGATTCCGCCCCCGGCACCATTTAGCCGCTTTGTATAGAGAATACCGTTCAGTTCGATCCGGTTCCCGTTCTCGTGTTCCGGCGGGACGGCCATCAGAATATCCAAGACTGTGCGCTCGAAAAGCCTTCTTGCGGTTCAAAGATTTGTTTTCATCACGATTTCCACCCGGATCTTTTCCTGCGATTGCAAGGTCGAGCGCCCGTCGGTCAAGGCTCTCAGTTTTCGGACGGCGCTTCGGACCAGGTGACCGGGGTCTTGCGTGACCAAAGCATCAACTGTGCCGTCGATCAGCGCGTTTACGGTGCAGGGGGTGCGCTCGTGGGCAATGATCACGCAGCGTTGCGATGGCAGGACATTCGCGATGGCGGATAGAGGGCCGCCCGCTTCGGACGCGAGAATATAGATGCCGACGATATCACTCTGGTGCCGGAACGTTTCCGAGACGATGCGGTTGGCACGATCCTGCGCGCCGTAGGTTTCGAGAGAGGGCAGAGCATCGAGATGTGGAAAATCCGCATTGATGACCGCATCAAATCCCGAACGCCGCTCGAGACTGGCACGCGACAGGATACTGTCGGCAATCACGACCAGTTTCCCCGGCCTGCCGGAAAGAAAGCGCCCCATCAGGGTTCCGGCGGTGGCGCCTGCGGCATGGTTGTCGATACCGACCCATTGATCGCGGACAGGCGCCTGATTGGAAATGAAAGGCAAGGTGTGGACGCCGCGTTCCTGCAAGCGCTGGATCGCGTCGCGCACCTGCGGCGTTTCAGGAGCCATGATCGCGACGCCGTCAAATGTTTCAGTTGAAATAGACGCCAGCACCGCCGCGATCTTGAATGGATCGTTCTGATCGACGTGGCGGACAGTTGTCGTGACCATGTCCGCAGAAAACACGGTTTGAGCTTCGTGGATATGCCGCAGGATCTCGCCGAGGAACTGTTCGCCGGAGTGCGGCAGGACAAAGAGAAAACGGTAGGTCCGGCTTTTCGCCAGATTGGCCGCCGCGAGATTGCGCACAAAGCCGATTTCCGCGATGGCGGCATTGACCTTGTCTACGGTTTTTTTCTTGACGCCCTCACGTCCGTTCAGGACGCGATCCACCGTCGCCCGGCTGACGCCTGCAACTCTTGCGAGATCTCTCGTCGTTGGACGAAGCAGGGTACTCTCGCTAGGATTTTGCGTGTTTTTTAACATGGTTTCAGAGGCTTGCTATCTGGTTCGTGATGGTTTGCCAAGGTCGGCTGATCTCTTCCTAGCACGATTTGAGACACGTGCATCAAGATTTTGTTGCTTTGAGGCACGTGTCTCAATAATGTTTGTTCCATCGCCGAGTCGGTGCTTCAAAGTGGCGACGGGATATTCAAGGGAGGATAAGCGACATGAAATCGAAACTGTTCAACGCTGCCAGCGCGGGCGCCTTGCTCGCCGCAACTGCTGTGTCGACGGCTCAGGCCGAAGACCTGACACTTTGCTGGGCAGCCTGGGATCCGGCCAACGCTCTGATCGAGCTGAGCAAGGATTTCGAGGCTGCATCCGGCCACAACATGAGCTTTGAATTCGTGCCATGGCCGAATTTTGCTGACCGCATGTTGAACGAGCTGAACTCGGGCGGGCAACTGTGCGACCTGATGATCGGTGACAGCCAGTGGATCGGCGGCGGCGCTGAAAACGGCCACTACGTGAAGCTCAACGATTTCTTTGACGCGAACAACATTACGATGGATGATTTCATTCCGGCGACGGTCACAGGCTACGCCGAATGGCCCAAGGGAACTCCGAACTACTACGCGCTTCCGGCATTCGGCGACGTTGTCGGCTGGACCTACCGCAAGGACTGGTTCGAGCGCCCCGAACTGCAGGCGGAATTTTCAGAGAAATATGGCCGCGATCTTGGTGTGCCTGCCTCGTTGGAAGAGCTCAAGGACATCGCCGAATTCTTTCAAGGCCGCGATATCGACGGGACCACGGTCTACGGCGCTGCCATCTACACCGAACGCGGTTCCGAAGGCATCACGATGGGCGTGACCAACGCGCTCTATAATTACGGTTTCCAATACGAAAACCCCGACAAGCCATATGACCTCGAGGGTTTCGTGAACTCCGAAGGCGCTGTTGCAGGGCTTGAGTATTACAAGGCGCTTTATGACATCGGCACGCCTCCGGGATCGTCCAACTGGTACATGGGCGAGAACATCGACGCCTACCGATCCGGTCAGGTGGCAATGCAGATGAACTTTGCCTTTATCTGGCCGGGCGTCGAAGCGGATGAAAACGTAGGAAGCGGCAAGTCCGGCTATTTCCCGAACCCGGCTGGCCCCACAGGTCAGTTTGCGCAACTGGGCGGGCAGGGCATCTCGGTGGTCGCCTATTCGCAAAAACAGGATGCGGCGCTGGAATACATCCAGTGGTTCGCGCAGCCTGAGGTGCAGGCGAAATGGTGGGAACTGGGTGGGTATTCAGCGCTCAAGGCCGTGGTCGAAGACCCGGATTTTGCCACAAGCCAGCCTTATGCGCAGACCTTTCTAGACTCGATGGCGATCGTAAAGGACTTTTGGGCGGAACCGGCCTATGCGGACCTCTTGCTCGCCATGCAGGAGCGTGTCCACAATTACGTGATCGCCGGTGACGGTACGGCGAAAGAAGCGCTTGACGCTCTGGTCCGCGACTGGACCGAGGTGTTCGAGGACGAAGGCAAACTATAGGCCTCCCCGGTCGGGCGGATCTTCTTTCAAGCGTCCGACATCGTGTCTCCAGCCTGTCCCAAGGACCGGCTGGAGCGCTTTCTCTCTCTTCGCCGTTTACGGTACATTTCAGAGCAAATGCCGCTTCTGCAATGAAGGATATTTAACGTGACAAGCTCTGCTCTGACAGACGCCGCCAACAAGACACCGGAAGGTATCGCGCGCCGTATCCGGGGGCTGTCGGATCGTACAATTGCCTGGATCTTCGTGGCGCCGACCATCTTCCTGCTGCTTGCGGTGAACATCTTTCCTTTGATCTGGACGATCCGGCTCAGCTTTACCGACTTTCGGGTGAACCGTCCGAACAACGAGGTCGAATGGGTGGGCTTGCGCAACTATCAGCGTATCCTGTCGGACCCGGACGTCTGGAGTACGATGCAGGCCACCGCCCATTTCCTGATCTGGACCATCGTGTTGCAGGTTCTGATCGGGTTCACGCTGGCCTATCTGATCAACAAGAAATTCAAGGGCAACGATCTTTGGACCACGATCATCGTGTTTCCGATGATGCTGTCACCGGCGGTTGTGGGCAACTTCTGGACCTTTCTCTACCAGCCGCAGATTGGCCTGTTCAATTATGTGGTCGCCTTCTTTACGGGGGCGGACCCGGCCAGCTTTTCGATGATCGGGGATGTGAACCTCGCACCTTGGGCGATTGTGATCGCGGACACATGGATGTGGACACCCTTTGTCATGCTGATCTGTCTCGCAGGGCTTCGGTCGATCCCCGACAGCATCTACGAGGCGGCGGAATGTGACCGTGCCAGCAAATGGCGGCAGTTCTGGACGATCACGATCCCGATGGCGCTGCCCTTCCTGATGCTGGCGGTGCTGTTCCGGGGCATCGAGAATTTCAAGATGTTCGATCTGGTGGTCCAGCTGACCGGCGGTGGTCCGGGAAACACCACCACGCTGACATCCATCGACCTCAAGCGCGAAGCCTTTGAAAGATGGCGCACCGGTTATTCCTCGGCCTATGCGGTGATCCTGTTCGTGACCGTGTTCGGCCTGGCCTCGATCTACGTCAAAGCCCTGAACAAAGTGAAAGAACGATGAGCTTTTCCGTCACAGAACCGTCGGTGCGGACAAAATGGTTCGCCGGTCTGCTTGTCATCGGTTACGCGCTCATCACGCTGATCCCGCTTGTCTGGATCATCGCGACAGGGTTCAAGTCGCCGTCGGATTCCATCTCCTATCCGCCGGTCGTCTTGTTCGAGCCAACGCTCGAAGGCTACGTGAACCTCTTTACCGACCGGACCCGCGCCACCGACCAGATGTTGGAAGAGGCAGGCCCCGCGACCACCTGGTACGAGCAGATTGCGCGCGACCGTGGCACTGTCATCTCTGGCCCGTCACGCTATGGCGAGCGGTTCCTCAATTCGGTGATCATCGGATTTGGATCGACAGCACTTTGCATGATCCTTGGCACGATGGCGGCCTATGCCTTCAGTCGTTTCAAGGTGCCTTTGAAGGACGATCTGCTGTTCTTCATCCTGTCCACGCGGATGATGCCGCCGATCGCCGTCGCGATCCCGATCTTCTTGATGTTCCGCAATCTGGGCCTCAACGACACCCATCTGGGCATGATCCTGCTCTATACGGCGGTGAACCTGTCGCTGTCGGTCTGGCTGCTCAAGGGGTTCATCGACGAAATCCCGATTGAATACGAAGAGGCGGCGCTGATCGACGGCTACACGCGGTTTCAGGCGTTCTACAAGGTGGTTCTGCCGCAGGCGGCCACAGGCATTGCCTCGACCGCGATCTTCTGCCTGATCTTTGCGTGGAACGAATACGCCTTTGCCGTGCTGCTGACGAGCGGCAATGCCCAGACTGCGCCGCCCTTCATCCCGACTATCATCGGTGTCGCGGGCAAGGATTGGCCCGCAGTGGCCGCAGGGGCCACTATCTTCCTGGTGCCCGTCATGGTCTTCACCATCCTGCTCCGCAAACACCTGTTGCGCGGGATCACGTTCGGGGCGGTGCGCAAATGACCGGTTTCATCGCAGGCTTGTTGGGGTTGCGCCGTGGCCCGTGGGAAATGCTGGCGTCAGCCTTGATCGCAATCGGTGTCGTGATGCTGATGCAGCCCTTCAGCCTCTGGCTCTACAGCTACTCTTTCATCGTCACACTTGTCGGCACGGTGATGTTCATCGTCGTCAGCCACTTTCGGGAGTAAGCCGATGGCACAGATACGTATCGAAAACGTCCGCAAGGATTTCGGCGCGTTCAATGCGGTGAAATCCTCGACATTCACCATCGAGGATGGCGAATTCTTTATGCTGCTTGGCCCGTCGGGCTGTGGCAAGACGACGACGCTGCGGATGATGGCGGGGCTGGATCTGCCGACGTCGGGCGAAATCTACATCGACGGTGAAGAGGTCGGCCAGAAACCGGCCAGCCAGCGCGATATTGCCTTCGTGTTCCAGATGTTCGCGCTTTACCCGCACATGAACGTCGCCAAGAACATCAGCTATCCCTTGCGCAGCCAGGGCATGCCTCGGGCGCAGGTCAGAAAGAAAGTGGCCGAGATCGCTGAAATCCTCGGGATCACCGATATCCTGAACCGCCCTGTGGGTGGGCTGTCGGGCGGCGACCGGCAACGCGTGGCGCTGGGTCGGGCCATTGTGCGCGACCCCAAGGCGTTCTTCATGGACGAACCGCTGGGCGCGCTCGATGCCGAGTTTCGCGAGCACATGTCCCACGAGTTGCGCGCGCTGCACGACCGCATGGGGGCCACGACCGTTTACGTGACCCACGATCAGCTTGAAGCGATGCAGATGGGCGACAAGATCGTTGTGATGAACCACGGCGTCGTCGAACAATTCGGCGTGCCGCAAGATATCTATGATTGGCCTGCGACCAAGTTCGTGGCGCAGTTCATCGGATCACCCTCGATGAATTTCCTCGATTTTAACGGATCAGTTGAGCAAGGCGCACAAACGGTCGACCTGGGCGATGTGCGCATGGCCGTGCCGCGCCAACTGGATGGCGGAAGCGGCGCGCTCACACTGGGCGTGCGCCCCGAGCATGTGCACCTGAACGATGCAGCGCCCTATCGGGGCGAGGTCGTGGCGACCGAGTATCTGGGCACCACGCAGATCGTGACCTTGAAAACGCGGTACGGTCAGGTTCAGGCGCGGATACCGTCGAACGTGGCCGTCCGCGAAGGGGCGCGCACCGGTCTCGAATTTGATGCTCGCACGCTCACCTTGTTCAACGCAAACACAGGTGCCGCGCTGCGCTCGGACGCCAACAGGAAGGTGCTGCACCATGGCTGAGGTCGTCCTGAACACCGTCACCAAAAGATTTGGACCCGACATCGCGCTGGACGAACTGAGCATGACAGTTCCCGATGGGTCCTTTGTGGTACTTTTGGGGCCAACGGGCGCGGGCAAGACCACGACGCTGCGCATGGTTTCAGGCCTTGATGTGCCCGACGCAGGGTCGGTGTCTATCGGTGGGCGCGCCATGGCCGGGCTGACGCCCGCGCAACGTGACGTGGCAATGGTGTTCCAGCAATATTCACTTTATCCGCATCTCACGGTCCGCGAAAACCTCGAATTTCCGCTGAAATCCCCGATACTGCGCACGCCCAAGGCAGAGATCGACCGCAAGGTCGGTGAGGTGGCCGAGGTGCTCCAGATTTCGCACAAGCTGGACAACAAGGCGACCGCCCTCTCGGGTGGCGAGATGCAGCGGGTGTCCATCGGGCGCGCACTGGTCCGCAATCCTTCGGTTTATCTGATGGACGAACCGCTCAGCTCGCTTGATGCAAAACTGCGCAGCGACCTGCGGATCGAGCTCAAGAACATCCAGGCCAATCTGGGCGCGACCTTGCTGTATGTCACCCATGACCAGATCGAGGCGATGACCATGGCCACTCATGTCGGCGTGCTCGACAAGGGGCGTCTGGTGCAATTCGGCACCCCGCGTGAGATCTACGAGAACCCCGTCAGCATTTACGCCGCCAGCCGTCTGGGCCAGCCCCGGATCAATGTGCTGCCGGCCGATGTGTTTGCGGGCGCTCCGCAGGGTGCCGCCTTTATCGGGCTGAGACCCGAGCAGATACGCCAGGGCGATGGTCAGGAGTGTCTTGTCGAGCGGGTCGAACACCTGGGGGACCAGACCCGCCTGCATCTCAAATTCCGCGCTCAT
>JAGXHB010000218.1 GCA_024636425.1 Roseobacter sp. | reverse complement strand
GGTCAGTGGCTTCACCATCCCCGAGATCGAACCACGCCTGTTCTCATTCAACGCGCCTTTCGGGGCGTGCCCGTCCTGTGACGGTCTGGGCGTGGAGTTGTTCTTTGATGAACGTCTGATCGTGCCGGATCAGAACCTCAAAGTTTATGACGGTGCGCTGGCGCCGTGGCGCAAGGGCAAATCGCCCTATTTCAAGCAGACCATCGAAGCCATCGCCAAACATTACCAGTTCAACCAAAGCACCAAATGGAAAGACCTGCCCGAAAAGGTGCAGGAGGTGTTCTTGCGCGGCTCCGGCAAGGAAGAGAACAAGTTCCGCTATGATGAAGGCGGTCGCGTCTACGAGGTCAGCCGCGTGTTCGAGGGGGTGATCCCCAATATGGAACGCCGCTACCGCGAAACCGACAGCAACTGGATCCGCGAAGAGTTCGAACGCTATCAGAATAACCGTCCCTGCGGCACGTGCGACGGCTACCGGCTGCGGCCCGAAGCGCTTGCCGTAAAGATCGGTGGCCTGCATGCAGGTCAGGTGGTTCAGATGTCCATCCGCGAGGCGTTTGACTGGTGCACTGCCGTACCTGACCAGCTGACGGCGCAAAAGAACGAGATCGCCCGCGCGATCCTCAAGGAAATTCGCGAGCGACTTGGGTTCCTCAACAATGTGGGTCTTGAATACCTGACGCTGGCGCGCAACAGCGGCACGCTGTCGGGGGGCGAAAGCCAGCGGATCCGGCTTGCCAGCCAGATCGGCTCTGGCCTGACAGGCGTGTTGTATGTGCTGGATGAGCCTTCGATCGGCCTGCACCAGCGCGACAATGACCGGCTGCTACAGACGTTGAAAAACCTGCGCGATCAGGGAAATACGGTGATCGTGGTCGAACATGACGAAGAAGCGATCCGCGAAGCCGATTATGTCTTCGACATCGGGCCGGGGGCAGGGGTGCACGGCGGACAGGTGGTCAGCCACGGCACGCCCGATCAGGTTGCCAACGATCCCAATTCGCTGACCGGCATGTATCTGACCGGCAAGCGCGCAATCGAGGTGCCCGCCAAACGGCGCAAGGGGAACAAGAAGAAGATCCAGGTCGTCAAGGCGTCGGGCAACAACCTGCATGACATCACGGTCGATTTCCCGCTGGCCAAGTTTGTCTGCGTGACCGGCGTATCGGGGGGCGGTAAATCCACCCTGACGATCGAGACATTGTTCAAGACCGCCTCGATGAACCTGAACGGGGCGCGCCAGACGCCAGCGCCCTGCGAAACCATCAAGGGGCTGGAGCATCTGGACAAGGTCATCGACATTGACCAGCGCCCCATCGGCCGCACCCCGCGGTCGAACCCGGCGACCTACACAGGCGCTTTCACCCCGATCAGGGACTGGTTCGCCGGCCTTCCCGAGGCCAAGGCGCGTGGCTACAAACCCGGTCGTTTCAGCTTCAACGTCAAGGGCGGCCGATGTGAAGCCTGTCAGGGCGATGGGGTTATCAAGATCGAGATGCACTTCCTGCCCGATGTCTATGTCGAATGCGAAACCTGCAAGGGCAAGCGCTACAACCGTGAAACGCTCGAGGTCAAATTCAAGGGCAAGTCCATCGCCGATGTGCTCGATATGACGGTCGAAGATGCGCAGACCTTCTTTGCCGCAGTGCCCTCCATCCGCGAGAAAATGGATGCGCTGATGCGGGTTGGTCTGGGCTATATCAAGGTCGGTCAGCAGGCGACGACGCTTTCAGGCGGCGAGGCGCAGCGCGTCAAGCTTTCGAAAGAGCTCAGCCGCCGGTCTACGGGCCGCACACTCTATATTCTGGACGAGCCAACCACCGGCCTGCATTTCGAAGATGTGCGCAAGCTCTTGGAAGTGCTGCATGAACTGGTCGATCAGGGCAACTCGGTCGTGGTGATTGAGCATAACCTTGATGTGGTGAAAACGGCGGACCACATCATCGACATCGGTCCCGAAGGCGGCGATGGCGGCGGGCGCGTTGTTGCGACCGGTACACCGGAAGAGGTTGCCGAAGTCGCGGAAAGCCACACCGGGCATTACCTGAAGCCGATGCTCGCACAGCGCAAGGTCGCGGCAGAATAGGGCCGGGCATCACTGCCCGGCCCGGCGGGTCACTTCCTGATGGAACAGGTGTTGATCCCGATCAGCGAATAAATCGCGCAACTGCCAAAGATCCCCGTTGCCAAAGGGACGAGACCAATCAAATACAGCCAGCGATAGGCTGCATCAGCATTCAGAAAAAATCCGGCCAGCAGCGCCAGACCGATAACGATACGCACGACGCGGTCAATCGACCCAACATTTTTGGTAAACATTTTGGCTATCTTTCAAATAATTCGACATATTCATAATATCGAATTTTTTAATAAAACCAAACTTAATCCGTGGGTAGTCCAAAATGTCGCACCGCTGACCCTGTCCTGCTCTTCATTTTGCCAGATAAACTCCACGGGGGTCCGGGGGTGTGAAACCCCCGGTCAACCTTTCTGACAGGCAAGCGCACAAGGGGGTTCCCCCTTGGTGACCCTATATCACCCCCGGTTGCGCGCCTCGAAGCGGGAAAGCATTGCCGAGAAGTCTTTGCCGCTTCCGTCCTCTTCCTCGACGAATGCCGCATAGAGCGACCGGGCCAATTCACCCATCGGGGTGTCGGCGTTTGCCATTTCGGCGGCCTGTTGCGACAACCCCAGATCCTTGAGCATGAGTTCAGCCGCGAAGCCCGGTTTGTAGCCGTTGTCGGCAGGCGACTGCGGGCCGACACCGGGGGCCGGGCAATAAGCGTTCATCGACCAGCTATAGCCTGACGAGGTGCTGACCACATCGAACATCTTCTGTCTGTCCAGCCCCAGCTTGTCGGCCAGCGCGAACGCTTCGCAGGTGGCAATCATCGTCACGCCGAGGATCATGTTGTTGCAGATCTTGGCCGCCTGACCGGAGCCTGCATCGCCGCAATGCACAGCCTTCTGGCCCATGATGTCGAACAACGGTTTGGCTTTTTCAAACGCCGCTTCCGAGCCGCCCGCCATAAAGGTCAGCGTGCCGCCTGCGGCACCGCCAATACCTCCCGAAACAGGCGCATCGACGGCAAGAATACCTTCGTTTTCAGCGGCTTCCGAGGTGTTCTTCGCGCTTTCCACATCCACGGTCGAACAGTCGATAAACAGGCTGCCTTTGGTCATATGCGGGATGACCTGAGCCGCCACCTGCCGCAGGATTGACCCGTTGGGCAGCATGGTGATCACGGCGTCCATCCCTTTGGTAACGCCCGCGATGTCGGTTGCCACGGCGACGCCTTCGGCGGTCGTTCCGGCAACGTCATAGCCGGTCACGACATGGCCTGCTTTGGCCAGATTTGCCGCCATGGGTGCGCCCATGTTGCCCAGACCGATAAAACCAATCTTCATGCTCATGTCGTCTTCTCCAGTTTCAGGGCGTCTGCGCCCAGGGGTTGCAGCATCTTGTCCACAGCGGAAAGCGGCACGTTCATGTCTGCAAACTGCCAGCTTGGGCTGCGGTCCTTGTCGATGATCGCCGCGCGGATACCTTCAAGAAAGTCGGCATGCTCCATCGCGCGGAAGGTAAAGCGGTATTCGTGATCCAGCGCCTTCTCGATGCTCGGCGACGGGCCGCGCAGACGGTGGATCACCTCGATCGTGCAGGCCATGGCAAGGGGGCTCATCCGGCGCAACTTTTTCAGGGTTTCATCGGTAAAATCGCCCCCCTTGGTTTGAAGAGTGTCGAGGATATCAGCCAGCGTTTCACCATCGAAGCTTGCCGCAATGTCATCTGCCTGCGCTTCTAGCTTTGAGGGCGGTGGCGTGATCCTTGCCGCCTCAAGCGCATCGGTTGTGCCGGTTTTCTCAAGCTGCTCTATGACGTTTTGCCACTTTGCTTCGGGTATGTAACGATTTGCAAAGCCTGCATAAATAGCGTCTTCGCCGGCCATGCGGGTGGCCGTGGTTCCCAGGTATTCACCCAACCGACCAGGCGCCAAAGCCAGTATCAGCGTGCCGCCCACATCGGGCAAAAGCCCGATGCCGCATTCGGGCATGGCGATCTGGCTGCTTTCGCCCACGACGCGGTGGGATCCGTGACAGCCAAGACCGACACCGCCGCCCATGGTGAAGCCTTGGAGGAAAGAAACCACGGGTTTGGAATAGGAGAAGATCTTGGCGTTCAGGCGGTACTCATCTGCCCAAAAGCGGCGCCCGTAGGCATAATCACCCTTGGTGCCCGTGGCGTAGAGTTCTGCGATGTCGCCGCCCGAGCAAAAGGCGCGGTCGCCTTCCGCGTCGAGCACGACCAGATCGACAGCATCCTCCTCGCGCCACGCATCCAGCGCGTCTTCGATGGCAAGGCACATGTCATAGGTCAGCGCATTCAGCGCCTTGGGCCGGGTCAGGGTGATGCGGCCAGCGCGGCCGGTGACGCGGATGGAAATATCGCTCATCTGTTCTTCAACATATCCCGCGCGACGATGACGCGCATGATCTCGTTGGTGCCCTCAAGGATCTGGTGAACCCGCAGATCCCGCACCAGCTTTTCGATTCCGTAGTCGGCAAGGTAGCCATAGCCGCCATGAAGTTGCAGGCATTGATCGACAACCTTGCTGCCCATATCGGTCACAAATTTCTTGGCCATGGCACAGAACTTGGTCGCGTCGGGGGCCCCGTTGTCCAGCTTCCAGGCGGCCTGACGCAAAAAGACGCGGGCGGCCTGAAGCTCGATCTCCATATCCGCAAGGCGCCACTGCAGGCCTTGGAACTGGTCGATGGGCTGGCCGAATGCCTTGCGCTCGCCCATGTAATTCAGTGTCGAGGTCAGGGCCGTCTGTGCTGCACCGAGCGAACAGGCGGCGATGTTCAGGCGTCCGCCATCCAGTCCCATCATCGCATATTTGAAGCCCTGACCTTCTTTGCCCACAAGGTTTCCCGCAGGAATATGACAGTTGTCAAACTGCACCTGCGCGGTCGGTTGGCTGCGCCATCCCATCTTGTCCTCCAGCCCGCCAAAGCTGAGCCCGTTTGTGCCGTCTTCGACATAGACGGTGGAGACGCCAGCCGCACCGTCATCCGAGGTGCGCACCATGGCGACATAGGCGTCGGAATACCCGCCTCCCGAGATGAAGGATTTCGTGCCGTTCAGCGTATAGCCTTCGTTCGTGCGCTCGCATTTCGTCTTGAGCGCTGCGGCGTCGGACCCTGAACCCGGTTCGGTGAGACAATAGCTCAGCACGGTGTTCATCGACAACACGTCGTCCATGATCCGCGCTTTCAGTTCGTCACTTGCGAAACTGTCGAGCATCTTGGCGCACATGTTGTGGATCGACAGAAACGCCGCGACCGAGGGGCAGGCCATGCTGAGCGCTTCGAACACCAGCGTTGCATCAAGGCGCGACAGCCCTGAGCCGCCCGCGTCTTCGGAAACGTAAAGCCCGCCAAACCCAAGCTCGGCAATCTTGGGCCAAAGATCTTTCGGTATCGTGCCGTCTTTTTCCCACTGGCGCGCGTGGGGCGCGATGTGATCCTGGCCAAAGCCATAGGCCATGTCGAAGATTGCGGTTTGTTCTTCGGATAATGCGAAATCCATGTGGGGTGATCCCTCCCAAGATCGGGTGAATTGAACGGTTGTTTAATTGTAACGCCGCTGGGGTGCGGCGCAAGCCTAGAGATCGGCGTGAAATTCCTCGATCAGATGTTTGACAACGGCTTGACCCTTGTCGCCCTTGGCCTCGGTATGAATCTGGCGTTGTCGCGCGGCGCTGGTGCCATTGGTTGCGATGTCGCGCAGGGCGGCAATCTCCTCCAGACAGCCAAGCGCCTCTGCGTCCTCGGCCAGCAGGGCGATCAGTTCGTCGATCAGGTCGGAAAAAGGGACAACTGCGCCGCGCCCGAAATCGATCAGCCCTTCGCTGGTGCCATAGCGCTGCGCGCGCCAGCGGTTTTCCGAGATCAGGAACCGGTCATAGGTGCGCCAGCGCAGGTTGCTGTCTTTCAGCCGCAACAGCATCCGGATCAGCGACTGGTTCAACGCCGCCAGCGACAGCGCATGTTCCATCCGGGGGGTCACATCGCAGATGCGCGTCTCGAGCGTCGGATAGGCCTCCGAAGGGCGCAAATCCCACCAGATCTTGCTGGTGTCTTCGATGATGTCGAGGTCGATCAGCGTCCGCGCAGTGCGCTGATACGCTTCCCAACTGGCGAAATGCGGGGGCAGGCCGGTGCGCGGCATGTTGTCAAAAACCGACAGGCGGTAGGACGCAAGCCCCGTGTCATCGCCCTGCCAGAACGGAGAAGACGTGGACAGCGCCAGCATATGGGGCAGGAAATAGGAAAGCTGCGGCATCAGATCGACACGTTGGCTGTCATCCTCGACCCCGACATGGACATGCATGCCGCAAATCAGCATGCGGCGCGCAACACCGGCAAGCTCATCCTCAAGCTTGGAGTAGCGGTCTTTCTCGGTGAAATCCTGATGCTTCCATTTGGAAAACGGATGGCAGGCGGCGGCAATCGGCGCAAGGTTATGTGCCTTGGCGTGATGCGCGATCCGCCGGCGCAGATGCGCAAGATCGGCACGCGCATCAGCGATCGAACCGCAGACCTTGGTGCCGACCTCAATCTGGCATTGCAGGAATTCCGGGCTGACCTGATCCTGCAGATCTTCGCGGCACGCTGCCATCAAGGCGTCGGGGGCGGCGGCAAGGGCAAAGCTGTCGCGATCGACCAGCAGATATTCCTCTTCGATCCCGATGGTAAAGTCCGACTGCATGACGCCCCCTTGAAACTGTGTTCCCGCCCCGGATGCCGCAGCATCACGGGGCGGGAAACGATGGAGTGCTTATTCCATCGGCTTGAAATTGAACTCGCCACCTTCCTTGATCCCGCTTGGCCAGCGCGAGGTCACGGTCTTGGTGCGCGTGTAGAATTTGAACGCGTCAGGCCCGTGTTGGTTCAGGTCGCCAAAGACGGATTTCTTCCAGCCGCCAAAGGTGTGATAGGCCAGCGGAACGGGGATGGGCACGTTGATCCCGATCATGCCCACATTGACGCGGTTGGCGAAATCACGCGCCGCATCGCCGTCGCGGGTGAAGATCGCCGTGCCGTTCCCCATCTCGTGATCCATCGCAAGGCCAAGCGCTTCTTCGTAGGATTTCGCCCGCACGGTCGACAGGACGGGACCGAAAATCTCTTGCTTGTAGATGTCCATGTCGGGTGTCACGTTGTCGAAAAGATGCGGCCCGACAAAAAAGCCGTCCTCGTAGCCTTGCAGGCTGAAATCACGCCCGTCGACGACCAGCTTGGCCCCCTGATCAATGCCCGATTGCACAAGTTTCAGGATATTCTGTTTGGCGGCACCGGTCACGACCGGGCCGTAATCCACGTCCTTGCCCGACGTGTAGGGGCCGACTTTGAGCTTTTCGATCCGCGGCACCAGCTTTTCGATCAGCCGGTCAGCGGTTTCGTCGCCCACGGGAACGGCCACGGAAATCGCCATGCAGCGTTCGCCGGCAGCGCCGTACCCGGCACCGATCAGCGCGTCAGCGGCCTGATCGAGATCGGCGTCGGGCATGATGATCATGTGGTTCTTGGCCCCGCCAAAGCACTGCACCCGCTTGCCGTTGGAACAGCCCGTGCCATAGATATATTCGGCAATCGGGGTGGAGCCGACGAAGCCTACCGACTGGATCACGGGATGGTGCAGGATTGCATCGACTGCTTCCTTGTCGCCATTGACGACCTGGATGATGCCTTTGGGCAGGCCCGCTTCCTCCAGCAATTCGGCCAGCATCAAGGGCACGGACGGATCACGTTCGGAAGGCTTGAGGATGAAGGCGTTGCCGCAGACGATGGCGGGCGCGAACATCCACATCGGGATCATGGCGGGAAAGTTGAAGGGCGTGATGCCTGCGGACACCCCCAAAGGCTGACGCATGGAATACATGTCGATGCCGGGCCCTGCGCTGTCGGTGTAGTCACCCTTGAGAAGCTCGGGCGCGCCGATGCAATATTCGACGACTTCGAGCCCGCGCTGCACGTCACCGGCGGCGTCGGGCAGGGTCTTGCCATGTTCGCGGCTCAGCGCTTCGGCGAGCTTGTCCATGTCGCGGTTCAGCAGATCAACGAATTTCATCATCACCCGTGCGCGGCGCTGCGGGTTGACGGCGGCCCAGGCAGGCTGCGCCTCCATCGCGTATTTTACGGCCTGGTCCAGTTCATCGGCACTCGCAAGCGGGCATTTCGCCTGCACTTCGCCGGTGGCAGGGTTGTAGACGTCGGAAAAACGGCCCGACGTGCCTTTGACATGGGCACCGTTCAGGTAATGGGTCAGTTCTTGCATGGAATCCTCCGGAAGGTTGGTTTGGCGGCAGGATAGACTTGCAAAAATCATCCTGAAAGGGGCATCATGTCAAAATAGCTTTGCAGAAATGCAAAGCCCTCGGGGGCTTTCGGTTGCGGCGCGCGGGGAGGGGGCCAGCCCCCGTCCTTCGGACTCCCCCGGAGTTTACCTGGCAAAATGAAGATGGACACCCGCGTATGTTGAGAAACTGGGATGATTTGCGGCTGTTTCT
>JAGXHB010000217.1 GCA_024636425.1 Roseobacter sp. | reverse complement strand
GTGAACCCGCCCAAGACACCCGTCGCAATCAACGGATTCAGATGGCTCAGCCCCTTTTGCGCGGCCAATACCACAAAAACACCCATGAGGAACGACCCGATGATGTTCACCATCAGCACAGCAACGGGAAACTCCTGAAAACCAAGCAAACGGGTGACTGCGACACCGGAAAGGTATCGAAGCGATGCGCCGATCGCACCACCAAAGGCTACAAGAGACAAGGTTGAAATCATCTGCGGTCTCTCACGGTTTGCACGGCGATTGTCAAGTTTTGCGCGTCGCGCGCAGCTTTTCAAAATAGTCGAGCCGCTTTTTCAGATCACGCTCAAAGCCACGCTCGACTGGCAGGTAAAGCTGGAGCCGTTCCATCCCGTCCGGAAAGTAGTTCTGCCCGGAAAAGCCGTCTTCCGCATCGTGATCATAGGCATAGCCCGCGCCATAACCCTGATCCTTCATCATGCCGGTAGGCGCGTTCAAGATATGCTTGGGCGGCGGGGCAGATCCGGTCTGTTTCGCAGCCCGCCGTGCAGCTTTGTAGGCGACATAAGCCGCATTCGATTTCGGTGCCAACGCCAGATAGGTCACAGCCTGCGCCAGCGCCAGTTCCCCTTCGGGTGATCCCAACCGTTCGTAGGTTTCCCAGCTTTGCAGGCAGATCGCCTGCGCCTGCGGATCGGCAAGACCGATGTCCTCGACCGCCATGCGGGTGATCCGGCGCATCAGATAGCGGGGATCCTCGCCCCCCTCCAGCATCCGCGCCAACCAGTACAGCGAGGCGTCGGGGTCAGACCCGCGGACCGATTTATGCAATGCCGAAATAAGGTTGTAATGCGCGTCCCCGCCCTTGTCATATTGCGCCGCACGCCGCATCAGCCGCGCCGACAGCGCCTTGCCATCAAGCGGGCCGTCAACCTTCCACGCCGCGACCTGTTCGATCAGGTTCAGCAATGCACGCCCGTCGCCATCCGCCATCTCAAGCAGGTTCTCGCGCGCGGCCTTGTCCAAAGGCAGCGGCTTGCCAAGTTCCTGCTCGGCCCGCTGTGCCAGCCGCTCCAGATCGGAAAGCGGCAGACGTTCCAGCACCAGCACTTGCGACCGGCTCAGCACAGCGGCGTTCAGTTCAAACGACGGGTTTTCCGTCGTGGCACCGACCAGCAGGATCGTGCCATCTTCCATATGGGGCAGAAATCCGTCCTGCTGCGCCTTGTTGAACCGGTGGATCTCATCCACGAAAAGCAGCGTGCCCTGCCCGTTCTGCCGCCTGATCTTGGCTGCTTCGAACACTTTTCGCAGTTCAGGCACGCCGCTGAAAATCGCGCTGATCTGGACGAAATGCAGGTCCGTCTCGTCTGCCAGAAGCCGCGCAATCGTCGTCTTGCCCACACCCGGCGGCCCCCAGAAGATCAACGACCCAAGCGATCCGGATTGCAGCATCACCGTGAGTGGCGCATCCCGGCCAAGCACTTTGGCCTGACCGATCACCTCGGCCAGCGACTTGGGGCGCAACCGGTCGGCAAGGGGGCGATGCCCGCCTTCGGCCTTTGGCTCAGTACCAGAGAACAGGTCGGCCATAATCTAGACCCTAAAACGAAGGGACAAGCGCCGCGTGCCACGCTGCACCACGAGCCCGATCTGGCGCTCGCTCCGCAGAATATCGGCGATCTGATCTGGCGTTTGCACCTCCATCCCGTTGACCCCCAGAATGACGTCCCCCTTGCGCAGCCCTGCCCGCAGCCCGTAGTCGCCCGGTTCGAGCACCGCGACGCCCTCGACCTCAAGCGACAGGTTCAGTTCGGCCAGCACGGCGGGATTGATCCGCGCGAGCACCATCCCCGGCAGAACGCTGCGCGCGTCCAGTGTGGTCTGCTGCCGCGGCGGATCGTCAGGGGCGGCAATCAGGTCAACGCTCAGCTCGGCCTGCTCCCCGTCGCGCAGCCGTGTCACCAGTGCTTTCTTGCCTAACCCAGCAACGCTCATCCGGTAGATCATTTCGGCGGGGGTATGCACCTCTTGACCGTCAACTGCGGTGACGACATCACCCACTTGCAGCCCCGCAGCCAGAAACGGGCTTGCCGGATGCAGGCCCGAGACGATGATGCCGCCAGGCCGGTCCAGCCCCAATGGTGCGGCCATATCCGCGTCGACCGATTGCCCGCTCATCCCCGCCCACGGCCTGCCAAAACGCTCGGCACCGCTGCGGGCTTGTTCGACAAAGGCCGCGATGAGGTTGGCGGGAATGGCGAAACCGATCCCGTTGGACCCACCCGACCGCGTCAGGATAGAGGTGTTTATCCCCATCAGCCTGCCCTGCATGTCGATCAAGGCACCGCCGGAATTGCCCGGATTGATTGGCGCGTCGGTCTGGATAAAGTACCCCTGCCCGCCCCCGTTCATGCCGCCCGACCGTGCCAGCCCCGAAACAATCCCGCTGCTCACCGTCTGGCCGACGCCGAACGGATTGCCGATCGCGAGCGCGAGTTCGCCAACTTCGATCCCGTCGCTTTCCCGCAACGACAGATAGGACAGATCCGACACGCCATCGATCTTGAGGATGGCCAGATCGCTTTCGGCATCCGACAACAACACGCGGGCTGAAAACTCGCGTCGGTCCGCCAGAACGATACGAATATCTGTCGCCATGCCGACCACATGATAATTCGACACAACGATTCCGTCGTCCGACAGGATCACGCCCGACCCCAGCGAGTTCTGTACGCGGGGCCGCCCCGCCTCAGGACTGCGAAAAAACCGCTCGAAAAAGGGATCGGACTGCAGGGGCGTCCGGCTGCTTTGTACGATGGTGCGCGTGTAGATGTTCACCACAGCGGGCACCGCCTGCTTGACCAGCGGCGCAAAGCTCAGCTGCATCTCTGGCACGGATGTCGGTACAGTCTGGGCAACGACCGGTGCGCCCAAAAAAGCGAGAAGAACAAGGACATATTTCATAGGTCAAGATATGCGCAGCCTCTCCCCCTAGCGCAACACCCATCTTCCAAATGGTTCCAAATCCTCGCCGATGGCCCGAATGCAAAAAGCCCCGGAGCATGCTCCGGGGCTTCTGAAACTCAGGTCAAAGCGGTTGGGCTTCAGTCGTCGGCCATCTCGTAGGCAGCAACGCGCGCCTTGTCGTTTGCGCCCTTGGCGTCGCGGTCACGATCAACGAACTCGATGATCGCCATCGGTGCCATATCGCCGTAGCGGAAGCCCGCCCGCAGAACGCGAACATAGCCACCCTGACGGTCTTTGTACCGGGGGCCAAGGATGTCGAACAATTTTGCGACATACTGGTCCTGCTTGAGCTTGCTTGCAGCCTGACGGCGCGCGTGCAGATCGCCGCGCTTTGCAAGCGTGATCATCTTTTCGATGATCGGCTTCAATTCTTTTGCCTTGGGCAAGGTTGTCTTGATCTGCTCATGTTCGATGAGCGAGCCTGCCATGTTCGAGAACAACGCCTTGCGGTGTTCATGAGTACGGTTCAGGCGGCGGTAACCACGTGCGTGACGCATTTTCTAGTCTCCATAATTATGCCCTCTACGGGCGATTTTACTTTGTCTGGCTGGCGTGCGTAGCGCCAACTCTCCTTGGGGCCCTCGTGGCCCAGTCTTGAGCAGGGCGGGGTTTTCACCCCACCCCGCCAATCGTTTAGAAGGAATCTTCGAATTTCTTCGCCAGATCCTCGATGTTGTCCGGTGGCCAGTCCTCGACATCCATGCCAAGGTGCAGACCCATGCCCGACAGCACTTCCTTGATCTCGTTCAAGGATTTGCGGCCAAAGTTCGGCGTGCGCAGCATTTCGGCTTCGGTCTTCTGGATCAGATCGCCAATATACACGATATTGTCGTTCTTCAGGCAGTTTGCGGAACGCACCGAAAGCTCCAGCTCGTCGACTTTCTTGAGCAGCAGTGGGTTGAATTCCAGACCGTCGTCATCATCCTGACGCGATGCCGATTCAGGCTCGTCGAAGTTGACGAAGATGCCCAGTTGGTCCTGAAGAATACGAGCCGCGAAGGCGACCGCATCGTCAGGCGTGATGGACCCGTCCGTTTCGACTTTCATCGTCAGCTTGTCATAATCAAGCACCTGACCTTCGCGGGTCGGCTGCACATCGTATGACACTTTCTTGACCGGCGAATAGATCGCGTCGATCGGGATCAGACCGATAGGCGCATCTTCCGGCTTGTTCTTGTCTGCCGCAACATAGCCCTTGCCGGTGTTGACCGTCAGTTCCATGTAGACGTCAGCGCCGTCATCAAGGTGACAGATCACGTGATCGCGGTTCAGGATCTCGATCCCGGCGCTTTCGGAAATATCACCGGCAGTCACGACGCCAGGGCCCTTGGCTGAAATCGACAGGCGCTTGGGCCCTTCGACTTCCATACGCAAGGAAACACCCTTGAGGTTCAGGACGATGTCGGTCACGTCTTCACGTACACCGGCAACGCTGGAGAACTCGTGCAGAACGTTGTCGATTTGCACGGATGTGATTGCCGCACCTTGCAGCGAAGACATCAGGACGCGGCGGAGCGCGTTGCCCATTGTAAGGCCAAAGCCGCGTTCAAGCGGTTCGGCAATCACAGTTGCCTGACGCGCAGGGTCATTGCCCGGCTTTACGTCCAACTGCTGTGGTTTAATCAATTCAGCCCAATTTTTGTGGATCATACGTCCCTCCATTCCTGTTCCTTGCCCCATGTCCAAACGGCGAAGAAACTCCCGAGGTTTCAGAAAAGCAGTATGGGGCCGTGCGCAATGGCACGACCCCACTCGTTATCAATGTCCTTAGACGCGGCGGCGCTTTGGGGGGCGGCAACCGTTGTGGGCCATCGGCGTCACATCACGGATAGACGTGATGTTAAAACCTGCAGCCGCCAAAGCGCGCAACGCGCTCTCACGGCCTGAGCCCGGGCCTTGCACTTCGACTTCAAGCGTTTTCACGCCGTGGTCCTGTGCTTTGCGGCCTGCGTCTTCTGCGGCCATCTGAGCGGCATAAGGTGTCGATTTACGCGACCCTTTGAAACCCATCGTGCCTGCCGAAGACCAGGCAATCGCATTGCCCTGAACGTCGGAGATAAGAATTTTGGTGTTGTTGAAGCTGGAGTTCACATGCGCCACGCCTGCGGCGATGTTCTTGGAAACCTTGCGCTTCGTCTTTGTCTTTTCGCGTGCCATTGGTCAGACCCTCCCTTACTTCTTCTTGCCGGCAATGGCCTTAGCGGGGCCTTTGCGGGTACGAGCGTTGGTGTGGGTACGCTGACCACGGACAGGCAGGTTACGACGGTGGCGCAAGCCACGGTAGCACCCAAGATCCATGAGACGCTTGATGTTCATCTGCGTTTCACGACGCAGGTCACCTTCGACGGTAAAGTGTTCGTCGATATACTCACGGATCTTCAGGATTTCAGCATCCGAAAGTTCGTTGATACGACGCGTGGAATCAATTCCTACAGCTTCGCAGATGGTCTGCGCAGAAGAGTTGCCGATACCGGTGATATATGTGAGGGCGATTGGAACCCGCTTTGCAGTCGGGATGTTTACGCCGGCAATACGTGCCACGTGTGCAATTCCTTTTTTCGTTGCGGGTCCGTCATGCCAGACCCTTTTTTCACAACGTGAAGCCCGAGGCGTTACATGCCATCGGGCTCAAGCTGATCAGGTGTTCTGCGCCGGGTTTGATCGAGGCCCATTGCAATTCGATTCTCTTGCGAGATAGGGCTGGTTATGAGTATTTGAGCCAAGCGTCAACCCGCGACTGACATCGCCGAACGGTTTCCGCCGATCGGCATGAAATGGGGGACGTGACGCCCGGTTTCAAGACGCGCATGCGCATGCGCCTGTCCCAGAAACCGAACGGCACCAATCCTGATGGACTGATGCCGTTTAGATGATGCGATCAAGCTGGATCAACTATCAAGGATCGCTGCGACGCTTTGCTCGACAACCTTGATGTCTGCCAGTCCGTCCACCCGCTTCAGCATGTCATGGGCATAATAATACCCAAGCAGCGGCGAGGTCTTCTTGTAGTATTCCATCAGACGGTTGCGCAGG
>JAGXHB010000035.1 GCA_024636425.1 Roseobacter sp. | reverse complement strand
GTGGATCACTATTTGCCCGAACTGCACGATACCGAACGCGGGCACGGCGCGTTTGAAAAGACCCTTACAGGCATGAAATGGTTGCGCGATCACGGATTTCGCATGGCCGTGGCAGGACGGTCCGTCTTTGGTCACAGTGACGCCGACAGCCGCGCGGGCTATGCCGCATTCTTTGCCGAACATGGCTTCAAGATCGACGCGCAAGACCCTGGCATGACGGTGCTTTTCCCCGAAATGGACGAAACCGTCGAAGTGCCAGAGATCACCACCGATTGCTGGCTTATTCTGGACATCTCGCCGGATGCCGTGATGTGTGCGTCTTCGCGCATGGTCGTCAAACGCAAAGGCGCGGAGCGGCCCGCGGTTCTGGCCTGTACGCTGTTGCCTTATTCGGCTGAATTTGAGCTTGGCGCGACGCTGGAAGAGGCCGAGCGTGACGTGGCGCTGAACCACCCGCATTGCGCCAAATTCTGTGTGCTGGGCGGGGCAAGCTGTTCGGCCTGAGTTCGGCCAGTTTTCACACTTGCTGTCTTGCAGCGCTGCCGCAATGATCAGTGGAGGGTGAATTCGCCTACCTGATTTTGCCATTCGCCGGGGCTGATCATCTTGCGATGGGTGAACCGGACTGAATGCAGCGGCCCTTCGATTTCTGCCTGCCAGAATTCGACGAATTTGAACAGCCTTGGGTGGTCAGGTGCGATGTCGTAGTCTTGCCAGACAAAACTGTTCAGCACGTGAATGTAATCCGGCATTTTATAAAAGAATTCGGCTGTGGTCAGGCCATAGCCTTTAAGCATCATTTCGGTTTCTGAACGGGGCATTTGCGCCTCCTTTGGACTGCCTCTGTCAGACCATCCTGTACCATGATATTTACTTTTCAATGAAAACAGCGTGTTGGCACTCATCATCGCTGGCTGCCAGTGCGTTTCGGCCACAGCCATTGCACCTGATATACGCACTCTGCTATAGAATGACGCAAGATATAGAACCAGCAAAAGCTTGAGCAGATCACGTGAACGATACGCCGTAAACCCCCGAAAACGATGAAGAAAATGCCCCTCAGCGGCCCGTCTATGATGGCCCGTCGGTCAGCATCGAGCATGAGATGCGCACGTCCTATCTGGATTATGCGATGTCTGTCATCGTCAGCCGTGCAATTCCGGACCTGCGCGACGGTCTGAAACCTGTGCACAGGCGCATTCTTTACGCGATGCATGAGACCAACAACACGCATGACAAGCCCTACCGCAAATCCTCGCGCCCCGTGGCCGAGGCAATGGGCAAATACCATCCCCACGGGGACAGCGCGATCTACGACGCGCTGGTGCGTATGGCACAGGATTTTTCGATGTCGCTGGTGTTGCTGGATGGCCAGGGAAACTTTGGCTCCATGGACGGCGACAAGGCCGCAGCCTACCGATATACTGAAGTGCGGATGGAAAAGGCCGCGCAGTACCTGCTGGAGGACATCGACAAGGATACCGTCGATTTTCAGGACAACTATGACGGCAAGGACCGCGAACCTACGGTTTTGCCCGCGCGTTTCCCAAATATGCTGGTCAATGGTGCGGGTGGTATTGCCGTCGGCATGGCCACCAATATTCCTCCGCACAATCTGGGCGAAGTGATTGCCGCCACGCTGGCGCTGATCGAAGAGCCGGATCTCACTTCGGAGCAGTTGATTGAATTTGTGCCGGGTCCCGATTTTCCCACGGGCGGTATCATGCTGGGTCGGACCGGCGCCCGCAAAGCTTACCTTGAGGGGCGCGGCAGCGTTATCATCCGCGCCAAAACACGCGTGGAAGAGATCAGGAAAGACCGGTTTGCCATTGTAATTGATGAAATCCCCTATCAGGTCAACAAGGCCTCGATGATCGAAAAGATCGCCGAACAGGTGCGCGACAAAAAGATTGACGGCATTGCGCACGTACAGGACGAATCTGACCGCAACGGCGTGCGCGTCGTGGTGGAGCTTAAGCGGGATGCGACGGCGGAAGTGGTCATGAACCAGCTTTTCCGCTTTACACCGATGCAGACCTACTTTGGTTGCAACATGCTGGCGCTTAACGGCGGTCGTCCCGAAACACTGACCCTGCGCCGGTTCCTCACCTCTTTCATCGACTTCCGTGAAGATGTCGTGGCGCGGCGCACCGCGTATCTTTTGCGCAAGGCGCGCGAACGCAGTCACATCCTGTGCGGTCTGGCCGTTGCTGTCACGAATATCGATGAAATCGTGGCAACGATCCGATCTTCCGCAGACGCCGCTGAGGCGCGTGAAAAGCTGATGACCCGGCGCTGGCCCGCGCGCGACATCCTGCCCTACATCGCGCTGATTGATGATCCGACCCATACGGCCAACGACGACGGCACCTATAACCTGAGCGAGGCACAGGCCCGCGCGATCCTGGAACTTCGGCTGCAACGCCTTACCCAGATCGGCGTCAAGGAAGTCACTGACGAGCTAGAAGAATTGGCCGCCAAGATCAAGGAATACCTTGAGATACTTGGATCGCGTGAACGCATCATGGGCATTATATCGGATGAGCTGCGCGAAGTGCGGGATCTGTTCGCCGTGCCGCGCCGGACAGAGATTGTCGACTGGTCCGGTGACATGGAAGATGAAGACCTGATCGCCCGAGAAGACATGGTCGTGACTGTGACGTCCGGTGGTTATATCAAACGCACCCCATTGGTTGATTTCCGCAGCCAGCGCCGCGGCGGCAAAGGTGTGTCGGGCATGCAGACCAAGGAAGAGGATGTCGTAACGACCCTTTTCGTGGCGAACACCCATACGCAACTGTTGTTTTTCACCACTGACGGTATGGTTTACAAACTGAAAACCTGGCGTCTGCCGCAGGGCAGTCGCACGTCCAAGGGCAAGGCGATTGTCAACATTCTGCCGATCCCGGTAGGTGTTTCGATTGCCGCGATCATGCCCGTGGACCGCGACGAGGCGGAGTGGGACGATCTGCAGGTGGTCTTTGCCACGTCCGCAGGAACCGTGCGCCGCAACAAGCTGAGCGATTTCACCAACGTCATGCGCAACGGTAAGATTGCGATGAAATTTGAGGATGAGCACGCGCAGACCACTCTGATCAACGCGCGTATTGCATCCCATGATGATGACGTGATGCTGGTGACAAATTCCGGTCGTGCGATCCGATTTTCCGCCACGGATGTTCGGGTGTTCAACAGCCGCGCGTCCGTCGGGGTAAGGGGCATCAGGCTTAGCGGTGATGACAAGGTTGTTTCCATGTCGATTATCCGCCATTTCGATGCCACATCTGATGAACGTCAGGCCTACCTCAAAATGCGCCGGGCCATGGCCGGGCTTTCTGATGAGGCAGAAGTATCCGACGATGAAGAAGTAACCGGTGCGGCAGTTGAGATTGACTATCCGGGCATGTCGGCCGCAGAAAACCTGATTTTGACAATCACGGCAAATGGCTCTGGCAAACTGAGTTCAAGCCATGACTACCCTGTGCGCGGACGTGGCGGGATGGGTGTTACTGCAATGGACAAGGCAATGCGTGGCGGTCAGATCGTCGCCTCCTTCCCCGTCGAATTGGACGACCAGATCATGCTTGCGACCTCAAAGGGACAGTCCATTCGCGTCCCGGTCGAGGGGATATCGTTCCGGTCGCGTAGTGCTGGAGGTGTCAAGGTTCTGGATACGCGCCGCGGCGAAGAAGTGGTCAGCGTCGCCTGGATCGCGGATCAGGGAGATGCCGATATTGAGATCGAGGCCGCTGGCGATGGCACACCGGAATCAGAACCTAGCTGAAACAGCGCTTGAATGCTCGACTTGCAAAATAAACATGTCTGCACCCGGTAGTTCCAGGTGCAGACGAAATGCCTTGTTTTGATTGGAGTGGGATACCGACGTTTAACCGCCAGATGTTTTAAAGCGTCCCGCCTTTAACCTGCGACATATCCAGCAGCTGTGAAGTAGTTCCAGCATTCTTCGGGTGAATAGAGGTCGCAGATTTCGGCGATTGCGTTGAACATGTCGGTGAAGGTGCGCGCGCCAATCCGGCGCAGATGTGCTTTGAGCTTGGAGAAGGCCATTTCAATGGGATTGAGGTCGGGACTGTAGGGCGGCAAGAACAGGAACCAGCATCCTGCCCTGCGCATGGCTGTCGCCGCTTCTGCATTTTTGTGCGTGGCGAGATTATCCAGAATGACGACGGTTCCGGGGGAGAGTTCCGGCACCAGCACCTTTTCAACATAAGCGGCAAAGGCCGCGCCATCCATGGCCCCTTTGAACACCCAAGGGGCGATCATCGCATCGGCACTCAGTCCGGCGATAAAAGTCTGGGTGCCCCATGAGCCGAACGGGGCGTCCATGACCAGGCGGTTTCCGCAAGGTGCCCACCCCCGCTGCCTCGTCAGGTTTGTCCTCACTGATGTTTCATCAATAAAGACAACGCGTTCCGGGTGCTTCGATACGGCTGGAATGCGGTGCTTGAACCAGTCTTCGCGCTGTCGCTTTACCTTGGCACGGCGGCGTTCGGTGGCAACCAGTGATTTTTTTTATAAGTGTAGCCCAACTTGCGAAGGAACTTACCGATGGCGTTGGGGTGCGCCTGAACGCTCGTCGCGTCAAACAGGGCTGCACTCAGCTCGGGCATCGTGATGTCACCATCTTGCGCGATGATTTCGGCAAAGAAGCCCCGATGCGGGTCCAGCTTGCCCTTGCCTTTCGGCCGACCCTGCGGAGCTGCCTCCGCCCGGCCGGTCCGCCGGATCGCAAGCGCCCATCGCGCTCCCGTGGCGGCCGAAAGCTTCAAGCGCAATGCCGCCGCGCGACCGCTTAACCCTTCCTCAATGTATCGCTTAAACCGCGCCCGAAGTGCGTCTGGCAAAGGTGCTGACATGATCCATCCTCTCACATCAGATGAATCACAAAATCATGTAGGTGGGTATCCCCGCGATTCAGGTTTCGGGCGGGACGCTTTAAATGCCAAAAGCAAAAAGCCCGCCGATCAAATACGATCGACGGGCTTTTTTCTGTCGTTACTGTATCAGCACATAAAAGCCGAAACTCAGCTATGTGTTCCGGATACCAACCTAAGATCAGGCCGGTATCCGCACAGATTGCGTGATCAGTTGGTTGTTGTGGTTGTCGAAGAGTCGTTAGAAACTACAGCGACCAGAACCAAGGCTGCAACGCCTGCTGCTACACCAGTAGCAATACCGTTACCGGCACCAAACAAACCACCCTCACCGGCAGCAACGCACTGACGTGCGCGCACGCCGTCGACGGAAACGATGTCTGGCTTGCAGTTATAGACGATATTGTTGGCACCACGGATTTGCAGCGAATAGGTTGCATCGCCGGAATTGCCAAGAACGGCTGCCTGCGTTGTTACCTGAGCAGTTGCAGCACCAGCAGTCAGCAGGCCTACAGCGACCAAAGAAAGAAAACGATTCATGTACACTTCTCCCGAAAATAAAATCATCCAGGCAACGTGTAACCACATCACCCCACCATGGCAATACTATCAGAACATTCCGACAGGCACCAGACTTCTACGCGACCAACACCGCAAAAAGATTTCGGTTCCAGTCAATTGCAACGTTTGCCACCCTAAAGGGTGTAGATCGCCGCAAACTTGGTCGTCAAGTACGACAGCAAGGGTTTCTCATCCGGTTTTGACCCTGTCGCGCGTTCAATCAATGCGCTTGGCTCATACAGACCGCCATGGGTCTGCACGTTGTCACGCAACCACGCTGTGGCAGATGAAGTGTCGCCCTGCGCCAGCGATGTGTCCAGATCAGGCACTGCGGCGCGCAGGGCCTTGTCAAGGCACCCGGCATAGACATTGCCAAGCGAATATGTCGGGAAATATCCAAATAGTCCGACAGACCAATGAACATCCTGAAGCACACCGTTTGAAGGGCGGTCCACGGCAAAACCAAAGTCCGCCCTGAACCGGTCGTTCCACGCGCCTTCCAGATCGGCAACATTCAGATTGCCCGCCACAAGGGCCCGTTCAAGATCGAACCGCATCAGCACATGTAGATTGTACTGAAGTTCATCAGCTTCGGTCCGGATAAAGCCATCGGACACCCGGTTCACAATGCGATAGAACGCATCCGCATCCGCGACGCCAAAATCGCCAAACGCCTCGCGCATCTGGTCAAACAACCAGCCTGTAAAGGCGCGGCTGCGACCAAGCTGGTTTTCGTAGATCCGGCTTTGGCTCTCATGGACGCCCATGGACACGCCAGACCCCAGCGGCGTGAGCAGGTAATCAGTGTCAATACCTTGCTCATAAGCGGCGTGCCCGACCTCGTGAATGGTGGAGTAAAAGCAGTTGAAAGGGTCCAGCGCATTGGTGCGCGTGGTGATGCGCACATCAAGTCCGGAACCGGAGGAAAACGGATGCACCGCCTTGTCGACCCGACCACGGGTCATGTCATAACCGAACGTCTTGGCCAATTGCCGGGTCAGCTTCATCTGCGCGCCCTCGTCAAAAATACCCTCCAGCATCGGCGGGGCTTCCGCATCGCGCACAGCGGCGCGCAGCTCTGTCAGTTCTGGCCGCAACGCCCCGAACATCTTTTTCAGCTGATCGCCTGTGGCGCCGGGTTCATAGTCATCAAGCATGGCATCATAGACATCCCCGCCTGACGCTAGGGCGTGCCCCTCCTCCCGCTTGAGCGCGAGCACCTCTTCCAGCGTTGGTGCAAAGGCCGCGAAATCATCCGCGGCGCGCGCCTCGGCCCAGATACCCTGTGCCAGCGAAGTCACCCGCGCGATCCGCGCCGACAGCGCCGCAGGCACTTTTGTCGCGCGGTCGAAACTGCGCTGGATAAGGCGCAGATTGGCGCGGCCCACGTCCTCCAGCGTGTCTGGATTGATGTCCGCCAACCAGTCACCGACGCGGCTGTCCATTCGGCGGGCATGCAGGACCGTGTCCATCGCGGCCATTTCCTCGGCCCTCTGCGGGGCGGCGCCGCGCGGCATCACCGTTTCCTGGTCCCAACCCAACCGTCCGGCGACCTGCGCCAGAGCCTCTGTCTCGCGCTGAAAATTGATCAGATCATCATAGGCTGTCATCACTTTGGTCCTCTCAGGGAAGTCGCAACCGGATAGGCGCACAGGAATCGGGCGCGCAGAATAAGCACCCACAGGATCACTGCCAGCGCCTGATGCGCCAGCGCGATGTGAACGGGAGCCGCATAAACAACAGTGGTAATGCCCAGCACAACCTGAAGCGCCAGCGCGGCCATCACCGCGTTAAAGGCAAATCGCGTGGCAGGATGGGTCGATCGGCGCCCACGCAGCCAGACCACAATGCCGAAGGCAAACAGAAGATATCCGGCCATGCGGTGGATAAACTGCACCAGCCCCGGATTTTCAAAGAAATTCCGCCAGACGGGGGTGACATCAAAGGCACCTTGCGGGAAAAACTGCCCCTGCATCAGCGGCCAATCGACAAAAAAGCGTCCCGCATCGATCCCCGCGACCAGCGCGCCGATGAGGATTTGAACGAATGCAAGATACAGCAACCCGGTCGCCAGACCAAATTGGCGCGCTTCTTTGGCGCGCCTTGCCTGTATCAGGTCGCGTTCGCTGCGACCCAGCAACAGCGCATACCATGTAATCACCCCCAGAATGGCAAACGCCAGCCCCAGATGCGTGGCCAACCGATAGGACGCCACATCGGTGGTCCCTGCCCCCGTCGTCACACCCGACGCGACCATCCACCATCCGATTGCGCCCTGAAGCCCGCCAAGCCCGCCAAGGATCAGCAGACGAGGCGTCCATCCAACAGGAATTTGCCGACGCGCCAGAAACCACAAAAAACCCACAGCCCAGACAAGGCCGATCACGCGGCCCAGTTGGCGATGGCCCCATTCCCACCAATAAATCCGTTTGAAATCAGAAAGCTGCATCCAGGAGTTCTGAACCTGAAATTCGTCTATCGCCTGATACTTTGTGAATTCAGATTGCCAGTCGGCATCATTCAGCGGCGGCATCGCCCCGGCAAAGGGCCGCCATTCGGTGATCGACAATCCGCTGTCCGTCAGCCGGGTCAGCCCGCCAACCGCAATCATCACAAAGACCAGAGCGAAAAGAATCATCAGCCAAATGCGGATCGCGCCCCGCGCACCGCCGCGCCCACGATCAATCACTCCGGTCCGGGCCACGGGGCGGGTCGTCTGCACCGCGTCGACCTCTTCGAAAAGCTTGCGTTTCTCGGCCATTTCGCCTCTCTTTTCTCGCTCGGGCAAGTGGTATGGCAAAGGCCTGCGAAGGTCTAGTCGCGCTCTTTCCAGCGCACCATTTGCCGCATCATGCCGTGCAGCATCTGCACGTCCGCGCGCGTCAGCGGCATCCGCGACCACATATTGCGCAGGTTCAGCTTCATTGAGGCAACTTTATGGTCGGGAAAGAAAAAGCCGGAGGTTTCCAGCCGCTCTTCGTAATGCGCTGCCAAATGTTCAATCTCTTGGCCGCTGGCCCAGTCCGTGCCGGCCATCTGCGTCTGTTGCGCGGTAACATTGCCTTGCGCGCGCATCCACTCATAGCCCATCAGCAAAACACACTGCGCAAGGTTAAGCGACGCAAAGTGCGGGTTTACAGGAACAGATATGATCGCGTTTGCCCGCGCGATATCTTCATTTTCCAGCCCCGCCCGTTCCGGACCGAACAGCACCGCCACCCGCTGCCCGCTTGCGATGCGCCGCGCAGCTTCGGTCATCGCAGCTTCGGGGCTGAAGACCGGCTTGATCAGGTCGCGCGACCGTGCGGTCGTGGCAAAGACATAGTCGCAATCGGCACAGGCAACCGGCAAATCATCACACAGTTGCGCCTTATCCAGCAGACGGCCCGCACCCGATGCCATTGCCACCGCCGCCGGGTTGGGCCAGCCATCGCGCGGTGCGACGATCCGCATCCGGTCCAGCCCAAAGTTCCACATCGCGCGCGCAGCCGCGCCGATGTTCTCGCCCATCTGGGGGCGCACCAGCACAATGGCAGGGATCTGAGGCAATTCTACTGGGTCAGTCATACCGGCCTCTTACGCGGCCCACACCGTCCTCGCAAGAAATCGACAGCTTCCAAATGGGAAAAAATCCCCGCCGGAGGCATAAAAGTTTTCTTTTCCGCTGCCATCAGCTAGTCACGCCGTCAAAGCCCAGAAGGACACGCGCCATGGACACTCCCGACCAGCCCCAACTTTACCTCATCACACCACCCGAGATTGAGCTCGGCCAATTTCCTGACACTCTTGCCCGCGTGTTGGATGCCCAGCCTTTTGCCTGTCTGCGCCTTGCACTTTCCACCCGCGACGAAGACCGCCTGCTGCGCGCGGCGGACGCAATGCGCGCTGTGACCGAACCGCGCGACATTGCACTGGTGATCGCGGATCACACCTTGCTGGCAGAAAAGATCGGGCTGGACGGTGTACATCTTGTCGACGCCGCACGCTCGGTGCGTCATGCCCGCAAGACCTTGGGCGAAGATGCCGTTGTCGGCAGTTTCTGCGCCGGATCACGTCATGATGGCATGGCCGCGGGCGAAGCGGGTGCAGATTATGTCAGTTTCGGTCCGGTGCTGTCATCCGCACTGGGGGACGGCGCTTTTGCCGAGCTTGATTTGTTCCAGTGGTGGTCCGAAGTCATCGAAGTCCCGGTCGTGGCCGAAGGGGCGCTGGACATCGCGGCAATCCGCACCCTCACCCCCTATACCGACTTTTTCGGCATCGGGGATGAGATCTGGCAGCACCCCGACCCGGTCAAGGCGCTGGCCGAGCTTGTCGCAGCCATGCGGTAGCGGCAGGCCCGGCCCCACAGCTGGTTACAAAAAGACCCGCTCAATAAACCAATAGGCGCCGACGATGGCAATGCCGACAGAGGCGGGCACAGCGACGTAGCGGCGATAGGCGTCGGGTGTCGCCCGTTTTTGCACCGACAGCAGGCACCCCCCGAAAATCAGCAGCAGCGGCAGCGCAAAGACCGGCACTGGCGCTTCCAGCAACCGGGCCAGATCGGGCCAAGGCACAATGATCAGTGCGGCGGCAACCAGAATCAGCGCACTATACGTCAGCGCGGCCCCTTTGGGGCTGCCGTCACCCCGGTCAATCCGCAGCGCCTGCCAGACACAAAGCGCCATAAAGCCGATTACCGTCAGTTGCCCCAATTCAACCCCGATGTTGAAACCGATCAACGCGGGAATGAATTGGTTTTCGGGCAGCCCGAATTCCCCCAGTACCGAGGCAAATCCAAGCCCGTGCAACAGCCCAAATCCAAAGATCACCAGCGGCCGCCACCGGCTGAGCCCTGATGTGAATATATTCTCCACCGCAACATAGGTGATCGACGCGGCGATGAGCGGCTCTACAATGGCGGCAGGCACAGTGACCCAGCCAAGTGCGCCCAACGCCAGCGTCACGGTGTGCGCCAGCGTGAACGCTGAAACCTGCCAGATCAGCGGCCGCAGGTGGGTGGACAGGAAAAACAAACCCAGCACAAACAGGATATGGTCAAGTCCCTTGGGCAGAATATGGTCGAACCCCACGGGCATGTAGCTGACAAATGCCTGCCACGCATTTTGCGCCCCGCCCCCGCCAAGGTTGATTTCATCACTGGTCTGGCCCCCATCGAGATATCCGGTGAAGGGATCGTCGACCCCTTGCTGGCGCAGCACCATCGCCCCGCCGCCTTCGGGCCATGTCACCGTCACGCTACGTGCATCTTGCGGGACCGGCGCGCGCAAAACCCATTGCGATGCACGCGGCAAGGAGAGGTCGATATCATCCGGCACGCTGATGGACACACTTTGCAGGGCCGTCGGCACGCCGTCCACCGTGAGCATCGGCAGGGTGTTCCAATCGGTCAGCAGACGCGGCGCGCGATCGGCAATCTGTGGCCCCGGCAGGGCGCGCAGGCTATCATAGTCCTGCGCATTTTCGGCATCATTGGTGTCTGCGACGGTATCAAGGTCAATACCAGCCAGAAAAGCCTCCAGATTGATCAGCAAAGACATCTCTGCGATACCATCCGCCACGCTCAGATCAGCGATTGTCGGCTGCACTTCATGCGCCTGCGCGCGCGTCGCGCCCAACAGCAGGGCACTTGACAAAATCATCAGTAACGCCAGCTTAGCCATAGAATTAATGAAGGTTGATCGCATGGCCCTGCCCCGTATTCTTTTTACTTTGTTGTGTGCGCTGCCGATCGGCCCGCTATCTGCGCATGAATACTGGATTTCTCCGGAAAAGTATCAAGTGCAAAACGAAGAAAACGTCAGAGCGGCCTTTCGAAATGGCGAGGAGTTCGTCGGTTCTGCATTCTCCTATTTCCCTGATCGCACGCCGCGGTTTGACATGATCGTGAACGGACAGACAATCGCGATCCCGGCCCGTGCCGGCGACACACCCGCCCTGAAAATGCGCGCTCCGGGCAAGGACACCCTGTTGGTGGTGGTCGCGGAAACTGCACCTTCGCTTGTGACCTACAATGAATTTGAAAAATTCCTGGCGTTTACCGAACACAAGGATTTTGCGAACGCCAAGGCTGACCACATTGCCAATGGCTGGTCGCAGGAAAAGGTCAAGGAAAGCTATACGCGCCACATAAAATCGCTGATTGCCATCGGGTCTGGTGCTGGCAGCGATGAATTCGCCGGACTTGAAACTGAATTTGTCGCCTTGACCAATCCCTATGATCCAGATTTTGATGGTCAGATGCAGGTCGCATTGAGCTATGAGGCAAAACCGCGTGCGGATGCGCAGATCGAAGTTTTCGACCGCGCCCCGGATGAAACCGTGAGCATCACCAAATACCGCACGGACGCGGCGGGCGAAGCGACAATCCCGGTGGTGGCAGGCCATGAATACCTGTTTGACGCCGTCGTACTGCGCCCCTTTGGCGCAGGCGATGACGCGGACGCCGCGGTGTGGGAAACATTGTGGGCCGCGCTTACGTTCAAAGTGCCGCAATAACGCGCCTTGCACATCAAGCCCGGTGGCGGCTAGACCCACGCCATGACAACGACACCTGATATCTTGTGCATCGGATCGGTCCTGTGGGATGTGATTGGACGCGCCG
>JAGXHB010000216.1 GCA_024636425.1 Roseobacter sp. | reverse complement strand
TCCATGACCCGAGCACTCTGAACCGGCAGGGCAACGACCGTGGTCTCAGCTACCGCTCAGCGATCTATTTCGAGGACGAAGACCAGAAAGCCGTCGCCCTTGATACCATCGCGGATGTCGAAGCCTCGGGCCTCTGGCCCGGCAAGGTGGTGACAGAAGTGGAACCTGTAGGCGATTTCTGGGAAGCCGAGCCCGAGCATCAGGATTACCTTGAGCGTATTCCGAACGGCTATACGTGCCATTTCCCCCGCGCCGATTGGGTTCTTCCCAAGCGCGCCGCGGCTGAATAATCAGGCTGCAAGGGCGAGAAAGGCGGGGGCTTCCCCCGCCTTTTTTGTGACCGCGGACAGGGCGTAGGGCAGTGGCCGCTAGCCTTCAGCCACACGCGGACGCCCCGTTGCTTCGACCGTCAGCACCGCTTCGATAAAGACCTCGCGGCCCTCAACTCCAGCGGTCTGGATGTCCCTGACTACCGACACCTGAATATCGGCAGCCCCTGCGGCCTGCGCATCCGCGACGGATTTTTCGCGCAAGGTCTTTTCCAACATATCAAGCGCGCTTTTTTCATCTGTGAAGTCCTGCGGCCCGGTCAGCAGATGCACACGGTACCTGCCTTCGCTGGGGGAGGAGATCGTCCCGCTTTCCCGCATGGTCACGCGCCCCACCACGGCACCGATTGCGTTGGCGACACCGGCATGTTCAGGCAGGATCATCCGGGCACCCAAAGCCTTACCGACAGCGGGGTAATAGGCGGGTGCCGATGCACCCAACCCGATCACCGGCAGGTTCAGCGCCGCATCAATGCGCAAAAGCCCGCGATGCCCCTTCAACCCACGCTGCAACAGGACATGAGTGGCCAGAACCTCGGGAGCAAGATCAAACCCGGGGTCTTCCTCGGCAAAGGCGGTCTCGAGAAGTGCCAGTGCCGTCTGATACGTCAACCGGTCGATGATGATCTGCGCCATGACGGCAGGATCAGGTGCCAGCATCTCGCCCGCCCCGGTCCGACGCCGCCCGAACAGACGCAAGGCCTTGTGCGCGGCGTCGGCGTCCCATGCCGCGAGACGGCCCAACGCGTGGCTTGCATCGGATGGCGTCGCACCCGCGACCTGCACCAGCCCACGTTCGACAAGGCGTTTCAGCGCGCCTGTCTCGATCCGGGCGCGCAGGATGTCGCCCAAGGGATGCACGCCCTCACCGATCCGCTCCAGCAAAGTCTCTTCACGGGGACCGATTCCTTCGCGGGTTTGCCCTGCCACTGCGCGTACAAACCGCCCGTCATGATCGCCGGGCGTGGCATTGCGCAGCTGTGCGTCAAGGGCCGCGTGGACAATATCAGGCGCATCCATCGCAATCAGCGACACCGGCACCACACGCTTTGGTCCCAGCGTCACGCCGCCCTTCAGACCTTCGGTCAAGAAATGCACCTCGCTGTCGCCGCCAAGTCCGGTCGTCCGCATCGCCACCGCTTCGACCATCGTGCGGTATTGCCCGACCCGCGCCCCCGCCGGATCAATCGCAGGCCGCCCCCCGCGCAAAAGTGCGACATCCGTGGTCGTGCCGCCAATATCGCTGACCAAGGCATGGTCTGCGCCCGTCATCCATCTGGCCCCCACGATAGAAGCCGCAGGGCCGCTCAGGATCGTTTCAATCGGGCGTTCGCGGGCCTGTGCCGATGAAATCAGGGCACCGTCGCCCCGCACCACCATCAGGGGGGCGGTCACGCCGATCTCTGACAGCACATCCTCGGCACGTCCGATCAGTCGGTCGATCATGCCGATCAGACGCGCGTTCAGCACCGCAGTCAGCGCCCGCTTTGGTCCATTCAGCTTGGCGGACAACTGATGCGAAGACGACACCGGCCGCCCCGTCATCTGCGCGATCATCTCGGCCGCGCGCAGTTCATGCGCGGGATTGCGCGTCGCAAACTGGCTCGCCACGGCAAAACCGCTCACGTCGTCCTTGTGGCGCAGCAGAAACGCGGACAGTGCCGCCTCGTCCAGCGGCACAGCCTCGCCGCCGGCGTGGTTATGACCACCGGCAAGCACCAGCGCCGGGTCACCCTTCAACGCCTCCGCAAGCCCGTGAGATTCCAGATCGCGTTCCCTGAACCCGATATAAACCAGCGCCACCCGACCGCCCTGCCCTTCGACCAGCGCATTGGTCGCCAGCGTCGTCGACAAGGATGCAAGCGACACCTCGGCGGCATCAATGCCGGCATCTGCCAGCACGGCGCGCACTGCATTGCCAACCCCGATCGCCAGATCCTGCCTTGTCGTCAAAGCCTTTGCGGATGCGATAACGACCGTTTCATCACGGATCAGCACCGCATCCGTATAGGTTCCCCCGGTATCCACCCCCAAAAGCAATGCCATTGTCGTCTCCTTGCACGTCAGCACCGGGTTTAGAGGTTACGGGGCGATGGTCCAGCCTGTTTACGTCATTTCGCGGTCAATCGATCCAGTGCCCACCGCGCCGCATCGGCAACGGTTGGATCAGGGTCAAGGGTCAGCGGTTTCGCCGCCTCTGCCAGCGCGGGCTTGCCCGAGTTGCCAATCGCGTAAAGCACATTGCGCACAAAGCGGTCCCGCCCGATCCGCTTGATCGGCGACCCGGAAAACCTTGCCCTGAACGCAGCATCGTCAAGCCCTGCCAACGTGGCCAGATCCGGCGCCCCGCCCCCCCCGTGATAGCGCATGTCGCTCGCGGCGACGGCGAACTTGTTCCACGGGCACGCGGCAAGGCAGTCATCGCAGCCATAGATGCGGTTGCCCATCAGCGCGCGCAGCTCTGCGTCAACCGGGCCTTTGTGCTCGATCGTGAGGTACGAAATGCAGCGGCGCGCATCCAGACGGTACGGTGCTGGAAAGGCATCTGTCGGGCAAGCGTCCAGACAGGCGCGACACGACCCACAATGATCAACCTCCGCCATATCCTGCGGCAGGTCGAGCGTCGTGAAAATTGCCCCCAGAAAAGCCCAGTTGCCCCAGTCCCGGCTCAGCAGGTTGGTGTGCTTGCCCTGCCACCCCAGACCTGCGGCCTGCCCCAGCGGCTTTTCCGGCACAGGGGCCGTATCGACGAACACCTTGACCTCGCAGCTTTGCTGTTCAATCAACCAGCGCGCCAACCGCTTTAGCCGCTTCTTGACGACGTCATGATAATCTCGCCCTTGGGCATAGACCGAAACCGCCCCCAGGTCAGGTCTTTGCAAGACATCTCGGGGGTCATGTTCCGGCGCATAGCTTTCCGCCAGCATGATCACCGACTTCGCTTCGGGCCACAGCGCCGCCGGATTGCCGCGCCACGCCATCCGGTCGGCCATCCAACCCATCTGCCCGTGATACCCGGCCTCGACAAATTCGGCCAGCCGGTCCGGCACCTCCGGCACGTCCCAAGGGCGGCAGATCCGGCAAGCCACAAACCCCTCGGCGAGCGCCTGCCCGACAAGACGTTCCTTCAGGCCGTCCATGACTTCTCTGGCGCGGAAAAATCCTCGGCAGTCCGGGGGCAGACAGCCCCCAGCAGTGTCGGATCAGAAATCAAGGTCATTATAGTGTTTGGGAGGCGGGAAACCGGGCACCTGATCGGCCAGCAAGGACCGGAAAGCAGGCCGCGACTTGATCTTGGCGTACCAGTCCTTCACCACATCCGACCGGTTCCAATCCACGTCCGAGATATAATCAAGCGATGACAGATGCGCAGCCGCTGCAAAATCGGCCAGCGTCATGACATCTCCCGCCAGCCAGCGGCGATGATCCAGCAGCCATGCCATATAATCGATGTGGTACTTGATCGCCTTTGCCCCGTCCTTGACGTTGCGGCTGTCAGGGAAACCCTGTCCCATGACTTTCTTGTTGACCCGCTCGTACAGCAGTTTCGAGGTCACTTCGTCATGGAACTTGTCATCAAACCAACTGACAAGACGGCGCACTTCAAGACGCTGGACAGGGTCCGACGGCATCAGCGACGGTTCGGGCCGTGTTTCTTCGATATATTCACAGATCGCTGCACTTTCCGACATGATGATGCCGTCAAGTTGCAGCACCGGCACCTTGCCCGCCGGGTTGCGGCGCATGAAATCGGGCTCCTGTTCCCAGTACCGCTCCTCCACCCGCTCGACCTCGATCTTCTTCTCGGCAAGGCTCAAGCGGACCTTACGGCAGAAGGGGGACAACGGGACGTGAAACAGGCGGGCCATGGAGGAGTTCCGGTACAGATAATGAACACCCTCCCCTCATGCCTACCTTGGAAAGGTTTTTCAACTCTCGAAACAGGACGCGCGGCCATCCTTGCTGATTGTTGCTGCCCCGTCCCTTATCTGCGCACTGCGCTGGCGCAGATATTCCGTCGGTCGTGACGCTGACCATGTCTTGGGTGACGGCAGGATTGCGGCAAGGCGCGCCGCCTGGGTCGCGGTCAGGTCCGCCGGGGTCACGCCAAAGTAATGCTGTGCAGCGGCATCGACGCCAAAGACCCCTTCGTCAAATTCCGCAATGTTCAGATAGACTTCGACAATGCGCCGCTTGCTCCAGACAAGTTCGACCACGGGGGTAATCGCGGCCTCCAGCGCTTTCCTGATCCATGTGCGGCCATGCCAGAGGTACACATTCTTGACCGTCTGCTGACTAAGTGTCGATGCACCCCGTTTGGAGCCTTGTGCAATCGCCTCTTTGATCGCCATGAGGTCGAACCCCCAATGATTGCAGAAATTCGCATCTTCTGCCGCCACGACCGAACGCGCCATCACGGGCGCTACGTTCTCAAGCGCAACCCACTGCTGATCGACGCCGCCAAGCCTGCGCCCTTCGCTGAACATATATAGTGTTGTCGGCGGGTTCAGGACCGCAAACAGCAGGATCAGAGCGAGCATCATGCCCGCAATCGCGAGCAGGGATTTCACCACATAGCCTATCAATCGCCTTTTGCGCGCCGGTCTTCCCGATGCTGATCTGGTCTTTTTCCTGGGTGTCGCGCGCTTTGCCATGGACACCAGCTATACTGCGCGTCGTCGTTATTGTGAACGGCCATCGCGCGCGGAAATCGCGCGCGCCAGATATGTGCCGATCAACATGGCACCTTTGGGCGATGGATGGGTATTGTCGCTGGCAAACTGGGTCGGGTCTTGCGGGTCAATGACCGTTTCGGAATCAAGGAAGGTAATCCCGTCTGCCTGTGTCGCAAAGCGTGCGATGCGACGCTCCATCAGGACCAGATCGTCGCGGCAACCTTCAAACGAACCTTTGCCGTTGCCTTTGTAATACCCCATCCAAAGCACTTGTGCACCAGAGGCGCGCAGTTTCATCAGAAAGTCAGGGATCGCACCCGTCATTGCGTCAGGGCCGATCAGACTATCGACGGCTGCACGGCAATCGCCGCATTTGCAGTCGTCAAACCCCAGATCGTTTGCACCGCCGTTCAGGACAATCCAATTCCATCGCCCGCCCGGATACTGCCGCTGGATGTCGAAGCCGACCGCAGAGAAAAGCGCGTTATCGTTGCTGAATTGCGCACCCGGCACGGCTTTGTTGACCACTTGACGGCCAAGTGTCTGTTCGATGACATCAGGGATCGCCTGATCGCTGCTGCCGTTCCAGGCAAGAACGGAATCCCCGATCGCCAGAATGTCACCGCCACCCTTGGGCGCGGTATCGGTGCAGGCGGCCACGAAAAGGCCGACGAGAAGGATGGCCAACAGCCGGGCGGGGGATCTGAGCATTTTCATCATGCGCTGATTATAGGGCGCGCAGGCTTCCGGTAAAGGCAGTCAGAGTGCTAAAACAGCCGCATCGTTACCGGCAATGGCAAACCGGGCCAGCGCCCCTTGCACGCAGTTGATCGGACGGGGTGTCATCGCCTGAAGAAAGTCGGCCGGCCCATGTGGCAGATCGCTTTCGATCAAGGCACCTTGGGCATGGAGGATCTGATGATCGTCGAACCCAAGCCCGAAGAATTCGATCTGCGCCATCACTTCTCGGGTGACCGACGTGCCATTGACCAGACCAACGGCCTCGATCAGGATTTCGTCCTGGCCAAAGTATAGCTCTGCTTGCCAGCCCGTCATCAAGACACGGTGCTGCGGTGCAAGGAGCAATGGCGCTGTGTTTCCCAGCACGCCGGATTGAAAGCGTACAGGCGCGCTGCCGGCAGTGCCACGCATGCGGTTGCGCGACATGCTGCGCAGCGGTTGCAGTCCGCCATCAAGTGTTTCGACAAGATCACCAAGCTTCAGCGTCTGGATCTCGCGCGGGCCCGATGCCGTTTCGATCAGCGTACCCGCGATCAGCCCGACCGCAGCAGCAACAGGCTGGCTGTTGGAGAAATGATCGCGCATGCATTCTGACATCTTATCACCCTGAATTGGTCTGGGATGACGATGGCGGGCAATCGTGGTTAATTTATGGACCGGAATGGATCAATTTAGGCGTTTGCATGTCGGGCGCGGCTTGGATCCGCGCCCGACATTTATGGTTTAGCCTTATTCGGCAGGCACCGCTTGCTGGTCGTGGCTTAGCGGAGCCTTGATATGCACCAGCATCTCTTTTGGACAGATCTGCAGGAAGTTATCCTTTTCAATGTCCCAATGCTGGAGAATGTCAGCGGCCTTGCGGCTGTTGGTTTCTGCCAGATGCCGTTCGATCAGCCCCTTGAGCTGGTCTTCCCAATGCGCCACCGTGACCGGGCAGGTCACCAGAGTTTCGCGGTTCAGCATGGCATCCACTTTGCCTTGCGGGTCATACAGATAGGCCATACCACCCGTCATGCCGGCCCCAAAGTTCGCGCCGATATCCCCGAGGATCACCGCGACACCGCCGGTCATGTACTCACAGCCGTTGCTGCCACACCCTTCGATCACGACATGCGCGCCCGAGTTGCGAACCGCAAACCGCTCACCAGCGCGGCCTGCGGCAAAGAGGTAGCCCTTGGTGGCACCATAAAGCACCGTGTTGCCAATGATCGTATTCTCGGACGCAACGATGGTGCTGGCCATCGGGGGCCGCACGACAATCGTGCCGCCGGACAACCCCTTGCCGACATAATCGTTGGCGTCGCCCGACACCTCCAGCTTCAATCCCGGTGCGGCAAAGGCCCCCAGCGACTGCCCGGCAGAGCCGGTCAGCTTGACCGTCAGGTGATCGGGTTGCAACTGGTTGTTCATGCCAAAGCGGCTGATGATATGGCTTGAGACGCGGGTGCCGACGGTGCGGTGGGTGTTCTGCACCGCATAGCTGAGCTGCATCTTCTCACCGTCTTTCAGGAAGCGTTCTGCATCGCGCACGATTTCCGCGTCAAGCGTATCAAGTACCGCGTTGCGGGGCTTGTTGCGGTCATAAACAATCTCGGCCGCGCCATCGACGGTGATCAACAACGGGTTGAGATCCAGATCATCCAGATGCGCAGACCCGCGGCTGACCTGCGCCAGCAGATCGGCACGGCCAATCACATCATCCATACTGCGTGCCCCGATAGAGGCCAGCAGTTCACGCACTTCGGTCGCATAGAAGGTAATCAGGTTCACGACCTTGTCGGCGTTGCCAGTGAATTTGCCGCGCAACGCCTCGTCTTGGGTACAGACGCCCACGGGGCAGGTGTTGGACTGGCACTGGCGCACCATGATGCAGCCCATCGCGATCAGTGCGGCGGTCCCGATGCCATATTCCTCAGCCCCCATCATCGCGGCCATGACAATGTCACGCCCCGTGCGCAAACCACCGTCGGTCCGCAGGGTCACGCGGTCGCGCAGGTTGTTCATCGACAGAACCTGATGCGCTTCGGTCAGCCCCATTTCCCACGGCAGGCCTGCATATTTGATCGACGTCGCGGGCGAGGCACCCGTGCCGCCGTTATGTCCCGAGATCAGGATGATGTCGGCTTTGGCCTTGGCGACACCGGCCGCGATCGTGCCAACGCCCGAAGATGCGACCAGCTTTACCGTCACCTTGCAGCGCGGGTTAATCTGCTTGAGGTCGTAGATCAGCTGAGCAAGGTCTTCGATCGAATAGATGTCATGGTGCGGCGGCGGTGAAATCAGCGTGACGCCCCTGGTTGAATGACGCAGACGCGCGATCAGGTCGGTGACCTTCATGCCGGGCAACTGGCCCCCTTCGCCGGGCTTGGCGCCTTGGGCAACCTTGATTTCCAGCTCTTCGCATTGGTTCAGGTATTCGGCGGTCACACCGAAGCGACCCGACGCGACCTGCTTGATCTTGGCCGACGGGTTGTCGCCGTTTGCCTCTGGCACGAAATGCGCCGGATCTTCCCCACCTTCGCCGCTGTCGGATTTCGCGCCGATGCGGTTCATCGCGACGTTCAGGGTCTTGTGCGCCTCGGGACTCAGCGCGCCCAGCGACATGCCCGGCGTCACGAAACGCTTGCGGATCGAGGTGATGGATTCTACCTCCTCGATCGGCACAGGCTTGCCTAAAGGCTTGATGTCCAGCAAGTCGCGCAGATGGATCGGCGGGTTGCTTTGCATCTTGGCGCTGTACTGCTTCCACATCTGGTAGGACGCCTTGTTGCAGGCCATTTGCAGCATGTGCATCGACGACGCTTCCCAAGCGTGGGTTTCGCCGGATTTGCGCGCCTTGTAGAAACCGCCGATGGGCATGACGGTGCCGTCGCCCTTCCAGCCACGCGCATGCACGTCTTCTGCCTTGCGCTGAATACCGATGACGCCGATGCCACTGATCCGACTGGTCATGCCGGGGAAATATTCGGCGCACATGGCACGGCTCAGGCCCACGGCCTCAAAGTTCAGACCGCCGCGATAGGACGACACAACGCTGATTCCCATCTTGGCCATGATCTTGAGCAGGCCTTGGTCAATCGCCTCCCGGTAGCGCGCCATTGCCTTGGTCAGCGACACATCCAGCAGACCGCGTTCCACCCGGTCGGCCAGTGAATCCTCGGCCAGATAGGCGTTGACGACGGTCGCACCGCACCCGATCAGCACAGCAAAGTAATGCGGATCCACACATTCAGCCGAGCGGACATTCAGCGACGTAAACGTGCGCAAGCCCTTGCGGGTCAACTGGCTGTGGACGGCGGATGTCGCAAGGATCATCGGCATTGCAACACGCCCTTCGCCGCTGAACTGGTCGGTCAGCACGATGTGACCGGCACCGGAACGCACCGCATCTTCGGCCTCGTCACGGATCCGGCGCAAGCCATCGCTCAGGTTGCCGCCACCGGGCTCAAAGCTACAGTCGATGGTCACGGAATTTGCGTTAAATTCGCTCATCAGCTGATCGAATTGCGCATTGGCAAGGAAAGGACTGTCGAGCACGAGAATTTCGGTCTGCGCACTGGATTCATCC
>JAGXHB010000215.1 GCA_024636425.1 Roseobacter sp. | reverse complement strand
TGTAGCACCGATGTCCTGCTGCGACGGTTTTCCGAGACGCGCCGGCGGCATCCCATGGCCTTCGCAGACAGCCCGGCTGACGGCATACGCCGCGAAAAAGAACTGTTGCTGAGTGTTCGCGCACAAGCCGACATCCTGGTCGACACCACCGATCTGAACGTCCACCAGTTGCGCGACGAGATCGAACGCTGGTTTGCCGTGGGGGGCAGCCATCACCTGACCGTGTCGGTTCAATCCTTTTCCTACAAACGTGGTTTACCGCGAAGCGCCGATATGGTGTTTGACTGCCGGTTCCTGCGCAATCCGTTCTGGGAACCGTCCTTGCGCGCTATGAACGGTACAGATACGCCCGTGGCAAGCTATGTCGAGGCGGACCCACTGTTCGCAGGGTTTGCAGCACAGGTGCTTGATCTCAGTCTTTTGATGCTGCCAGCCTGTCAGGCGGAAGGAAAATCGCATATGACCCTTGCGTTCGGCTGCACTGGCGGGCAACACCGATCCGTTACTCTTGCGGAGCAGCATGCTTTCAGTCTTGCGAAGGCAGGCTGGCAAGTGTCAATTAGGCACCGCGAACTGGATCAGGAAAAGCGGGAAGAGGCATCGCATTGATTGGAATTGTGATCGTAGCACATGGGGGGCTGGCCAAGGAATATCTGGCCGCGATCGAACATGTCGTCGGGTCGCAGAATGGCGTGCGCGCGATCTCCATTCATGCAGATCACGACCGCAAATCCAAGGAGCAGGAGATCTGCGAGGCCGCGAACGAAGTCGACACTGGCAACGGCGTGGTTGTGGTGACGGATCTCTTTGGGGGCTCGCCCTCGAACCTGAGCCTACTGGCATGCCGTCCCGAAAACCGTCGCATCCTTTATGGGGCAAACCTGCCGATGCTGATCAAGCTTGCCAAGTCCCGCGATCTTGACGTACCCGAAGCTGTACGCGCGGCTTTGGCCGCAGGCAGAAAATACATTGACAGCCAGAATGTCAGTGCAGATTAACAAGGCCCTTCGTCCATGACCCAAGTTTCACTCAAGATCGTCAACGAAAAGGGGCTCCATGCACGGGCCTCTGCCAAACTGGTCGAGGTTGTAGAGGCATTCGATGCGCGTGCCGAAGTCAGCAAGGATGGCATGTCCGCGTCCGGTGACAGCATCATGGGGCTTTTGATGCTGGCTGCCTCGAAAGGCAGCATGATTGAAGTGCGCACCTCGGGCCCCGACGAAGACGCGCTGGCGCAGGCGCTGACAGCGCTGGTGGCCGACAAGTTCGGCGAAGGCAATTGACCCTTGCAGCGCAAGATGATGAACCCATTGCCCGTTCCGGGTGGCACCCGGTGATGCAAGACACTCCCCCTCTCAAAAGCGGCAGCGGCACGGATGCCGTGGAAACGGTCAACTTCACCAAATATGACCGCCGAAGCCTGTCATACGCGTCGACCTTCGATAATCCTTTCAAGTCGCGCGCCATCAGTCTGATCGAACTTTTTACCGGCAAACTGACGATCCTGCGCCTGATCCGCAAGTTCGAAAAGCAGGGGGCTCCCACGGGGCAGGGGTTCTGGCGCGCCGCACTCGACACGATGGGAATCGATCTTACGACGCCGCAGGAACAGCTTGACCGCATTCCTAAATCCGGGCCCGTTGTCGTCGTTGCAAATCACCCGCATGGCATGGTCGACGGCATGATCTTTGCCGATCTGATTGGCCGCGTACGCCCTGACTACCGTATTCTTACGCGTTCGCTTCTGACGTCGATTGACGAGGTGGCGGGCAGCTACATGATCCCGGTGCCTTTTCCACATGATCCCGATGCACAGCGCAAGGGTGTGGAGATGCGCGCCAAAGCCATGGCGCATCTCAAGGAGGGGGGGGTGGTTGCCCTTTTCCCGTCTGGTGTGGTGGCGGCTTCAGACAGCTTCTTCGGTCCCGCCATCGAAGCAGAATGGAACGTGTTCACCGCCAAGATGATCCGCCGCTCCGGCGCGCAGGTGGTGCCGATGAAGTTTCCCGGTGCCAACAGCCGCGCGTATCAAATCGCCAACAAGATTTCGCCGATGTTGCGTCAGGGGCTTTTGCTTCATGAGATCGTGCATGCGTGTAACAAGCCGCAAGGCCCGATCGTCGGGCATCCGTTGACCCCGGAGCAGATGGCCGCCCATCAGGACGATCCGCGCGGCTTCATGGCGTGGCTGCGTGGGCACACGCTTGCACTCAAAGACTAGCCAGATCATTCCAAATGGATGAAAATCCCGGGGGTCCGGGGGCTGGCCCCCGGTGTGTCATAGGTGCAGAGTTACCGTGTTGGAACGGGAACATCGCCCCTGTAGTCATAAAATCCGCGCTGCGACTTGCGCCCGAGCCAACCGGCTTCGACGTATTTCGTCAGCAAAGGGCAGGGACGATATTTGGTGTCGGCAAGCCCGTCGTGCAGCACGTTCATGATCGCAAGGCAGGTGTCCAGACCGATGAAATCCGCAAGTTCCAGCGGGCCCATCGGGTGGTTGGCCCCAAGCTTCAAAGAGCTGTCGATGGATTCAACCGACCCTACGCCTTCGTAAAGTGTATAAACGGCCTCGTTGATCATCGGCATCAGAATACGGTTCACGATAAAGGCAGGGAAATCTTCGGCCGAGGCTGCAGTTTTGCCAAGCTTGTCGACCACCGCGCGGCAGGCGGCAAAGGTTTCCTTGTCCGTCGCGATCCCCCGGATCAGTTCGACCAGTTGCATGACCGGGACGGGATTCATGAAGTGAAACCCCATGAATTTCTCGGGCCGGTCCGTCCGGCTCGCCAACCGTGTGATCGAGATGGACGAGGTGTTCGATGTCAGTATCGTGGTGGGTTTCAGATGGGGTATCAGATCTTCGAAGATCGCCTGTTTGACCGTCTCACGCTCCGTTGCAGCTTCGATCACCAGATCGCTTTGCCCCAGATCGGACAGGGTCTGCGTGGTGATGATCCGGGCAACTGCGGCGTCCCGATCGGCTTCGGCGACCTTGCCACGACCAACCTGACGGTCAAGATTACCCTTGATGGTGTCCATCGCTTTTTGCAGCGCGTCTGCACTGACATCCGTCAGCAGCACATCATACCCGGCCAGTGCCATCACATGTGCGATGCCGTTGCCCATCTGGCCTGCGCCTACGATGCCGATTGTCTGGATTTCCATGCAATGTCCTTTGCTGCCTCGGGCGCAGCATAGGGCGGTCAGGGGGAGGGCTGCAAGGGCTGCATGCGTCATTAGATATCAGCAAATCCGATCTTTAACCGAATCGCAAAACCTTGGCCTCCATAGTCACGACGGGTGAGATTTAGAAGGTGGGTGAGATGACCTATGATGTGATGGGCCGGGGGGCCCTTGACTACTTTCCGTGTCGGTATGGTACGTCAAGACTGTTGTTTCGTGGTCCAAAGCAGCGGCTCGAAATGCCTTATATCGCGTTTATTGGCGGGACCGAGACATATGGCAGGTTTATCGAAAGGCCGTTTGCAACCTTGGTGCAGGATGACATCGGGACGACCTGTGTCAATCTGGGATGCATGAACGCAGGCATCGACGTCTTTGCGCAAGACCCCTTCGTGCCGGGTGCAGCGGCGGCCGCGCGGGTCACAGTCGTTCAGGTGATGGGCGCGCATAACATGAGCAACCGTTTCTATGCGGTGCATCCGCGCCGGAACGACCGTTTCGTGGCCCCGTCAGATCTGTTGAAGACCATCTTTCGCGAGATTGATTTCTCGGAATTCCATTTCAACAAGCATCTGCTGACCGTGCTCCATAGAACGTCGCCGGAACGCTTTGACATGGTCCGGCGCGAGCTGCAATCGGCCTGGGTTGCGCGGATGCGGTTGTTGATGGGGCAAATGCGGGGCAAGACGATCCTGCTATGGTTCGCGCCGATCGCGCCGCCGGATGGTGGACTGCAGGGGCCGGCCATCAGCGATGAGCCGGTATTCATCACGCGCGCAATGATCCAGCAGGTTGCCCCCTACGTGAGCGAAGTTGTCGAAGTCGTGCATCCCCGGCAGCCTTCTGGCGAGGGGACTCAGGGTATGATCTTCAGCCCGTTGGAAGCCCATGCAGCAGCAGCGCTGCCGGGCGTGCAGGCGCATGAAGAAGTTGCCGCTGCATTGGCCCGCGCCATCAACGCCATGCTGTGAAAACGCAAAAGGCCCGCCTGTCTGGCGGGCCTTTCACTGCTGAAACGCAGAGTTCTTATAGCTTTTCGATCAGTTCTGGCACAGCTTCGAACAAGTCGGCCACCAGGCCGTAATCGGCCACCTGAAAGATAGGGGCCTCTTCGTCCTTGTTGATCGCCACGATGATCTTGCTGTCTTTCATACCGGCAAGGTGCTGGATCGCTCCGGAAATGCCGACGGCGACGTACAGCTCGGGGGCCACGACTTTGCCGGTCTGACCGACTTGCCAATCGTTCGGCGCGTAGCCCGAGTCAACGGCAGCACGGGATGCACCAACGGCGGCACCCAGTTTGTCAGCCAGCTTTTCGATCAGCGCGAAGTCCTCTTCGGAGCCGATACCGCGACCACCCGAGACGACGACACCCGCCGATGTCAGTTCGGGGCGGTCGCTTGCAGCGACGTGATCTTCGACCCAGGAGGAAAGACCGGGATCTTCAACAGCCGATATCGTCTCGACCGAAGCGGAGCCGCCTTCGCCTGCCGCATCGAATGTCGATGTCCGGAAGGTGATGACCTTTTTCGCGTCGGAGGATTTAACGGTCTGAACCGCATTGCCCGCATAGATCGGACGCTCGAAAGTGTCGGCATCAATGACGCCGGATGCATCCGAAATGATCATCACATCCAGCAACGCCGCAACGCGGGGCATGACGTTCTTTGCGTCTGTCGTGGCAGGGGCGCAGATGTGATCGTAATCACCCGCCATCGACACGATCAGGGCTGCGGTCGATTCCGCAAGGCGGTGGCCAAGGCTGTCGTCTTCGGCAACCAGCACTTTGGACATACCGTCGATCTTGGACGCGGCTTCACCAGCCGCAGCAGCAGAGCTGCCAGCGCAAAGCACAGTGACGTCACCAAGCTGCTTGGCGGCGGTCACGGCCTTTGCGGTCGCGTCCATTGCCAATTCGCCATCAGTTACTTCTGCAAGGAGTAGAACAGCCATTACACGGCCCCCGCTTCTTTGAGTTTCGCCACAAGTTCATCAACGGATTCAACCTTGATACCCGCTGCACGCTCTGCCGGTTCGACCGTCTTGACAATCTCGAGCCGGTTGCTGACGTCGACGCCATAGTCAGCCGGTGTCTTTTCATCCAAAGGCTTTTTCTTGGCCTTCATGATGTTGGGCAGCGACGCATAGCGTGGTTCGTTCAAACGCAGGTCAACGGTGACCACGGTCGGCATCGACACCTTGATGGTCTGAAGGCCGCCATCGACCTCACGGGTCACAACAGCGTTGTCGCCGTCGATTTCGACCTTGGAGGCGAATGTCGCCTGCGACCAGCCCAGCAGGGCCGCCAGCATCTGGCCTGTCGCGTTCATGTCGTTGTCGATCGCCTGCTTGCCGCACAGCACCATACCGGGCTGCTCTTCGTCCACGATCGCCTTGAGGATCTTGGCGACGGTCAGCGGTTCGATGTCGTTGTGAACATCGTCTGCTGCAACAACCAGGATCGCGCGGTCCGCGCCCATGGCCAATGCCGTCCGCAGCGTTTCTTGCGATTGCTTGACGCCGATGGAAACAACCACGACTTCATCGACCTGACCGGCTTCCTTGAGGCGGATCGCCTGTTCGACTGAGATTTCGTCGAACGGGTTCATCGACATTTTTACGTTGGCAAGATCAACTCCCGATCCGTCCGCTTTGACGCGTACTTTCACGTTATAGTCGATCACGCGCTTAACAGGTACCAATACCTTCATGGGCGTTTTCTCTCCTCAGTTAAAGACTTGGGCCGGAGGGCCCTGTCACTTTAGCTCTTCGTTGGTGTAACGAAGCATTCCTTCGCAAAACAGCCAAAAATCCGACATTCCAGGTTTCCGACGCGGCGTTTTTGCCAGTTAGCGCTATCTGTTGGCCCCCGGCACCCACAGGACATCATCCTTGCCACCGTTATTCGACATGCGCGCCGCCACAAAGAACCAATCGCTAAGCCGGTTCAGGTATTTGACGGCGGAAGAATTCACCTCTTCCTGTTCGGCCAGCAGCACCGTCAGCCGTTCTGCGCGTCGTGCGACGGTCCGACAGACGTGCAGATGCGCGGCCAGCGTATTCCCGCCGGGCAGGATAAAACTGCGCAGCGGCTCAAGATCGGCGTTCATTACGTCAATCTCGCGCTCAAGCCGGTCAACCTGTTCGGGCACGATCCTCAGCGGGGCGTATTCCAGTTCGGAATCCGCGTTCAGATCGGGGCGGCACAGATCCGCGCCGATGTCGAACAGGTCATTCTGGATCCGCGAGAGGGCGGCATCTGTTTCGCCCTTCGCCT
>JAGXHB010000214.1 GCA_024636425.1 Roseobacter sp. | reverse complement strand
TTACATCGGCAGCATGACGAAAAGAAGGACGTGCTGGTGGTCGACTATATCGACAGTTCAGTGCCAGTACTTGCCAGAATGGCCGCCAAGCGGCGGACAGGCTATCGGGCGCTCGGCTATGTAATGGAATAACGATCCGCCCGAAGCGGGACGCCAATTTTTTTCTCGGTCGGTCAGGGACGCGGCATCGCGACCGCCAAACACTACGCTCTAGGAGCGCCAGAAATCGCTGCAGTCCCACAGGCGCAATTGCGGGCTAACCCTTGCGGCTTCACAACCAGCCGCGCTTCCGGCACCAGAGATAAGGCAACACCGCTGAAGCCAGCATAGCTGCAAGTGCAGCCGGATAGCCCCAGGTCCAGGTAAGCTCTGGCATGGTCTCGAAGTTCATGCCGTAGATCGCAGCGATCAGTGTCGGCGGCAAGAGAACGACCGCTACGATGGAGAAGAACTTCACGACGGCGTTTTGCTCCACGCTTATGACGCCAAGCAGCGTGTCGAGAACAAACTGGATGTTCTGTGCGACAAATGTCGCATGATCCGTGACAGACATGATGTCGCGACTCATGCTTTGCGCGCGCTCACGGAATTCAGGGTCTTCAAACTCGGACTGGTTGAGTAGGTACCCGGTCATTCGACCGAGGGACACGAGACTTTCACGGACTTTCGCGACGCGGCGATGAAGCCTCTGGACCTCGGCAAGCACTGTCTCAAGTTCAGCCACGGTACGGCGTTTCGAAGCTTCTTCTTCCAAAGGAACGGAGGACAATGCCATGTCGTCAGCTGCGTTCGCGGCACCTTCCAGCAACTCCGCGGTGCGGTCCACCAGTGCCTCGATCAGGCCGATCAAAGCGCTTGTGCTCGTCGGTTTGCTTTCAGAGCGCTGGATCTCTGAAAAACACAAATCGAACGCCCGGCTGTTTTCATACCTGACGGTGACGAGGGTGTCGTGCTTAAGAATTACGGCAACGCTGCTTGTCTGAGGCAGCTGCGTCTCACTATGCACCACGATCTGCGCCGCCATGAACGTGGCACCGTCCTCGCGATAGAACCGGCTGGACGGCTCATTTTTTGCAATGTCTTCTTGAGTTGGTACGTCAATGCCTAGGTTGTCCTCTACATTGGCCTCTTCCTCCGAAGTCGGCGAAACAAGATCGAGCCATCTTGCGCCTCCAACGAGTTCGATCTCTCTAATCAAGCCTTACTCCATATTTTTTTTCGCAACGTACCGAGCGCTGCCTAGAAACACACAAGGATGATCCAAAGCCAAGCAGCTTTACCACCAATCCTAATGTTGCCAAGCTGACCGAACCATGCGGATGGTGTCGGTTCCATCAGGGAGCGGCTGCGTCCATGCGATGTAGATGTCTTCAGTCGTTGCTGCCATTTGCGGAAAATTTACCGAACTGCCCTCGATGTTTACGGCCAAACGTTGTGAACCTGTGCAACCATCTGTGGTTACACGGCAAATCAATATGATTTCATTGGGTCCATCCCATTCGACCCAGGAAACCAGGGCTGATCCATCTTCAAGCATCAGCGTGTCGACACGTCCAAGAGGCGCTCCACGGTCAATACGAACAGCATCACCGAAGCTGACCCCGGAATCCTCAGAAAACGCAATATTGACAGCAGGAATGTCGTTTGCAGCCGTGAACCAGGCCACGACAACGCTCCGGTCGTGTGCTGCGATTGCGGGTCCATTAACCGGACAGCCAGATAGTTCCCAGCCATCCTCGTGCACAGACGCTGGCTCAGACCAATGCCCGTCACTCAGTCTGACAATAGAGATATCTCGGATTTCGGCTTTGCTGCGGTCGCGATAGGCAACAAGCAACGTTTCATTGGAGTTAGCTGCCGCAGTTTGACAACAGGAACAAGTCGCGAAGTCCAGTGCAGTATCAGCCGTTGCTGTTCCATCCGAGGATATGAAAGCCGCACGAAGCTGCATATGGTCCGGAATCGCCCGATCATCTGCAAGATTTTTGCCGTAGGCGCGCCCATCCAACCATACGGCCACCACCTCGTTGTCCAAAGGCATCAGCGTAACAAACCCATGTTGCGTCTGCGTTCCATCACCGTGCGGTGCGAACGGTGCGCTCCAAGTCTCGCCATCATCTTGCGACAGCGTAATGCGCACATCGTAGTCATAAGTTGAATGAGCAGAAGTTTGCAGCCAGTGTGCAATTAAGGTTCCGTCTTTAAACGCTGAGACAGAAGCAAAATCAGCCCAGTTTACGAAGATGTCTCGTGCTGCTGTTACCGTGTTAGGTGTCCCCCAGGTGCCATTTGCCAAGATCGCGACCTTTACGGCGGTGCTGGCCCCTGACCCTTCAACCCAGCTCATTAGAAGGCGCCCGTCCTGCATGGCGTATAGGGATGGCTCACGAGCATCCTCTGCGTCCATTGGAACTGGGAAGACATCGAAGCGGGTAAAATCCTCAGCGGTGGCTGACGAGACTAAAGCCAACAAAGTGACCATTGAGGCAAGTAGTTTAAGCATATCATCAGCCTAATTCAGGTCGAATTCGTTAGTTACGTAGTGCGTAATTTGCTCAAAGTAGGAAAAACAAGGCCATTCGAGATGTGCGGTAGGCAAAATTGGCTCAACCAAGTCATTGCTGCATGTTTTTAAACGTAAAACCTCGATCAGCAACGCCAATCAAGCTGCCTCAACCTAAAGAGTCCACCATGACCTATGAGAGAGGGCGGGCCGGGAGCGCGCAGTCGGCCTGGGCTGAGTAAGCCCGTGCTCGGGGTGGGGTGTGCCGGGTTTGGCCGGTTTGTTGGGTTTGCTGGCCCTGCCCCAACCAACCTGGCAAGCCGCAGCTAACCTTTTGTGTTAGCCAGCCGACTCCGGTTTCCAAACATCCGAAAGAGGCGGCGGTGTTTTAGACGCGGCGATACCTACTAGTAGGGGATTAGTAGGGGATGTACGTCAAACGTTCTCTTGCGTAGTCCAACACCATCCAAGATGGAGGCGAGAATTAGTCAAGTGATCATGATGAGTTGTACGTCTTTGAATGGCTTGGTCCGGTCACGTCCAACACATGGACGGCAAAATTCGTAATGATGGGTCTTAGGTTCAATGCCTATCAGCGGCACCAAGGACTATATGGATTACATATCTTCCAAATACGACCGCGCGCTATGTCGATGCCGCTCGTCGTCCGCCCGACAACCGTTGCGCAAAGCTGCCGAGCGGCAGCCTGAACCTGCCAGCCGCCCTTTTAGATATACCCGCGTCACAGCCTCGTCAGCCACAGGGCCAAATCGGGGAAGATGATCAGCAAGATCACCAGCAGCATCGCGCAGCCCATATAGGGGAACGCCGAAAGATATATCTCTCGCATCGTCGTGCCCTTGGGAGAGACACCTTTCATCACGAATAGAAGCAATCCAAAGGGCGGCGTGGTGAAACTGATCTCCAGCGCCAGAAGGATGATGATCCCGAACCAGATGGGATCGAAGCCCAGCGAAGCGGCCAGAGGAAAAAATATCGGCACGGTCAGCAGCATCATCGAGATCTGCTCCATGAACATGCCCAGCAGCAACAGCACGCCAAACATCACCAACAGCATCGCAACCGGGGCAAGGTCGTAGGACGTCGCCCAGCGGATCAGTCCGCTCGACGCACCGGAAAACGCCAGAAGCTGGCTGAAGGTCGCGGAGCCGAACACGATCAGATAGGCCATCAGCGTGACACGAAGGGCTCCGATAACCGACTTCTTCATCGCCTCCCATGTCAGGCAACGGAACAGAACCGCGAGGATCAGTACGCCCAGTGCTCCGAATGCCGCAGCTTCGGACGGGGTGATAAGCCCTGCCACCATACCGATTACGATCAGCACCATGACCGAAAGCATCGGCAAAACGTCACCAAGCAAGAGGCGCATCTTCTGGCCCAAGCTCAGCAATTCAACCTCGTAGGCCGGGGCTGCATCCGGGTCGATGCGGGTCTGCACCCAGATCGTCGCCATGTAGAAGCCTGCAAGGATCAGCCCAGGCACGATACCTGCCAGCAACAAGGCGCCCACATCGATGCGTGCCAGCGTTGCCAGCAGCACCGCCAAAGCGGACGGCGGAATGATGATGGCAAGGCCACCCGTGCCTAGGATCGGCCCAATCGACATGTGCTTTTTGTAGCCCCGCGCGGTCATCTCGGGCACCATTAGGCTGCCCAGCAGCGCGGTTGATCCCATGGAAGAGCCCGAGAGCGTGGAAAACGCAGTGCCGCCCAGCACGGTCACATAGGACAGTCGGCCCGGCAACTTGCCCAGCAGCCGGTCGATCGCATTGAACATGCGCGCGCCCAGCCCGGTGTGAAAGAAGATCTCGCCCATCAGCAGGAACAGCGGGATCGGCACAAGCGCATAGTTCGTAAGTCCGCCAAAACCGTTGTCGAGCAGCAGCGACACGCCCGGTCCACCGCCCATGAAGAACCACGCACCCACGATGTTGGCAGCAAGGAAGGCCAGCGCCACCGGCATGCCGATGGCCATCAAAAACAGGATCGACCCCAAAAGCAGGGCCAGAGATTCATACCACTCCATTATTCGTGTATCCCAGCTTCGCCGGAGTGCATCAGGTCATCACCGAACACGAAGCGTGAAAATTCAATCGCCATGAGGCCAAAGCTGATCGGGAAGGCGATGGAAAGCATCCATTTCGGGAAGTAGTAGGCGCGCACATCCAGATCGTTTCGGGCGATATTCGTCAGGAACATCTCTGCGCCTTTCCAGGCAAGGATCACACTGACCAGCACGCAGGTTGCCGCGACGATCCGGCTGACCAGTCGGCGTGCCCTTGTCGGCAAAGCTGCTGTCACCAATTCGATATGAACGTGCCCCTTTTCGCGAACGAGCCAAGGAGCGCCAAGCATTGTCATGTAGAGGATTGCATATTCCGACGAGGTAAACAGCCATGCAAAGGGTTGCAGCCCCGCATTGCGCATGACCACCGACACGATGACCGAGACCATCAGCCAGACCAGCATGGCCCCGGCGATGCCCGCCATCGCATAAAGAAATCCACGGTAAACCCGTCCGAACATCGGGGCGGCCTTTCTGAAAGAGGAAAACGGCGCGCCTTGGAACGGCGCGCCGCGAAGGGGTCAGGGGGCTTTCGACTCGTCGTAGAACAGCTCGATCAGCTTGTCGTAGTTGCCGTCTCCCTGTGGACTGTCGGCCATCAGCCCTTTCATCCGGTCCCAGGTGTTCTGCGTCGCGGCTTCGATATAGTTCGCTGCAGCTTCGCCTTCGAGAGTGACGACCGTCATGCCATCTTCTTCGAGCTTGGCGAAATCTGCATCGCGCAGGGCACCCAGCCTATCGGCACTGTCCTTTTCATGCGCAATGGCGACATCCTGCAGGATGGTCCGCGCCTCTTCGGACAACCCGTTCCACTTCTCGAGATTGACGATTACACCAAGGTCGGTCGAGAAAAAGCAGGGCTCGATCCGGTAGTTGAGGAACTCGTTCCACTTGAGGTCGATCAGGCCGATCTGGGTCCAGCCAGTCGCATCCACCACGCCGCGTTCCAGCGCAGAATAGACTTCCGTGGTTGGCAGGTCGATCACCTGAGCGCCAAGGTATTCCGTGAAAAAGGCGTTGTAGACCGCGTTGCCCCGCAGCTTCAGGCCGGACACGTCAAGATTGCCGTTTTCGTCAAGCTTCGGCTCGTCGCGGGTCCACAGGTTGTAGCAGACACCGCTGTCGAACCAGCCGAGGTATTTAACCCCCATCTTTTCCTGATGGATCTGGTCGATCAGCTCGATCCCTCCGTTGGCACGCGCCTCGGGCCCTGTCAGGTTCGAAGTGACCAACGCATCCTTTTCGGGAAGCGCCCCGGCGTAGAAGCTGCCGGGCGTGTACACCATATCAACCACACCGCTGCGCACGGCGTCCGGCTGCTGGAACATGCCGACGGCTTCCGGGCCGCCGCGCACTTCGATCTGCACGACGCCCTCTCCGGCCTCGTTCACCTTGTCTACGAATTCGAGGAACGACTTGGTGTAGATCAGCGATTCAGGAAAGGCATGAACCGCAGTCAGCGCGTCCTGAGCGAAAGCAGCACCTGTCAGCGCCGTGGTGGCGAGAATGCTGCCGAATATCGTATGTTTCATTTGTCTTTCTCCCTGATTGCGGGGCTCCTGGCCCCATTATTGAGTGCGCGATTTTGTTCAAGGCGCGGCACCGTCCTTGGATGTCGGAACGACCCACGGGTGCGTCTTGGCGCGGGCTGCCCGATATGCGTTGATCTCGTCCCGGTGTTGGGTGGTCAGGTCTATGTCATCCCATCCGTTCACCAGTTTCTGTCGCCAGACGGGATCAAGTTCGAGCGACAGCTCAATTCCTGCGATCACTGCTTTTCCAGAGGAAAGATCGATCTGTGCAGAAACGTCCTCGTCGTCGATTTTGGCGATCAAGGCTTCGATCTCGTCTTCGCTGATCCGCGCTGGCAGCAGGCCGTTGTTCACCGCATTGCTTGCGAAGATGTCGCCGTAGCTTGGCGCAAAGACCGCACGGATACCGAAATCGACCAGCGCATAGACTGCTGCCTCGCGGCTTGATCCGCTGCCAAAGTTGCGCCGCGTTACCAGCACATCGGCTGTCTGGAAGCGGTTCAGAATGTGGTCAGGATCGTCCTGTCGCGCGTCATGCAGCAAGAACTTGCCATAGCCCTCGCTTCGTGGTGCCGACATGAAGCGGGCGGGGATCAACTGGTCAGTGTCCACATTGCTCTGTGCCAATGCGACGGCCCGACCTTGCAGTGTGGTCCAGCCCTTCATGTCCGGCCCTCCAGCAGGGGGCGCACGTCCGTGAGGTGCCCTGTCACCGCCGCTGCGGCCACCATTGCGGGGCTCATCAGATGGGTGCGTGCACCCCGTCCCTGTCGCCCGCGAAAATTGCGATTGGTCGACGAGGCACAGCGCTTGCCAGCCGCGACCCGGTCGCCGTTCATGCCAACACACATCGAACAGCCGGCATCTGCCCACTCAAGCCCTGCTGAAGTGAATATCTGCGCCAACCCTTCGACTTCCGCCTGTTTCTTCACCTGCGCGGAACCCGGCGAGACCAATCCGGGCACCTTGGCCTTGCGACCCGCAAGAACCTTGGCCGCGAGACGCAGATCCTCGATCCGGCCGTTCGTGCAAGACCCGATGAAAACCTGATCGACCGCGACTTCGTTGAGCGGTGTGCCGGGTGTCAGCGCCATATAGTCGAGCGCCGCCCGAACGGTCTCGCGGCGGGCACCGGACATCTGCGCCGGGTCAGGCACTTGCGCGGTGATCGGCAGCGCATCCTCCGGCGACGTACCCCAGGTGACCGTGGGTGCGATGACCGCGCTGTCCAGCGTCACCTCGCGGTCGAACGACGCGTCAGCATCGCTGGAGAGTTGTTCCCAGTCGGCAACAGCCGCGTCCCAAGCCGCGCCCTTTGGGGCAAATGCCCTGTCTTTCAGGTAGTCGACCGTAACCTGGTCCGGCGCGACGAGCCCCAGACGGGCGCCGCCCTCGATGCTGAGATTGCATAGGGTCAGTCGCCCCTCCATCGACAGGGCCTCGACAACCGGACCGGCGTATTCGATCGCATGCCCGCGCGCACCATCGGCGCCAAGCTCAGAGATCCAGTGCAATGCAAGATCCTTGGCGGTGACTCCCGCGCCCAGCGCACCCTGTATGGTAATGCGCATTGCCTTGGGCCGTTGCTGCCAGATGGTCTGCGTTGCCAGTATATGTGCAACTTCCGTCGCACCCACCCCGAACGCCAGCGCACCAAAGGCGCCGTGGGTCGATGTGTGGCTGTCGCCGCAATTGATCAGCAGACCGGGCAGCGTCAACCCCTGCTCTGGACCAATCACATGCACGATGCCCTGCCCCGGATCGCGCAGATCGAACAGCTTCAGCCCATGTTTCCTCGCGTTTTCGCCCAGCGTTTCGATCATTCGGCGTATGTCAGGTGCAACTGCCCCTGCCCGCGTCGGTGCGTAGTGATCGACAACCCCAAATGTCAGTTCGGGTGCTTCGACCTTCAGTCCCCGTTCCTTCAGCTTGGCAAAGGCATGGTGCGACCCCTCGTGGACAAGATGGCGATCCACCCAAAGCAGCGAGGTACCATCCTCGCGCCGCAAGATTTCATGCGCCGACCACAACTTTTCAAGAAGGGTGCGCGGCACGGTCATTCAGCGGCGTCCTTTTTCGGAGCCTGAATCACCGGCTCCCAATGACGCCCCTCACCCGCACCAACGCGGCTCAGCGACATCTCAAGTTTGAACATGTCGGGGCGATAGAGCGCGGACAGATATTCGACACCCCGGCCCTTGGCATCCCGGACCACCCGGTCAAGCGACAGCAGAGGCGCACCGATGCTGATGCCCAACACCTCCGCCACATCCGGCGGGGCAAGGGTGGCACTTACACTCTGATCCGCCGAAGTCACCTTTACGCCCGAACGCTCGAGCAAGCGAAACAGCGGCGTGGTCGCCAATTCCGCCTCGGTATAGCCTTGGGCGATTTCTTCGGGAACCCATGTGGTCAGATGGGAAAAGGGTATTCCCTCGGCCAGACGCAGCCGGACCGCGACCTGCACGCGCTCTCGCGGCTGCAAGCCCATCGCAGCTGCGACATTGCCGGGGGCAGCGCCATAGCTGAACGACAGCAACCTTGCCGTCGTGTTCTGCCCCATCTCGACCAGTTGCGGCATCAGGGTGCTGAAATCGGCCGCCATCGCGGGCTGCGATCGCGGCTCGCAAACCGTCGTTCCCGACCCGGCGCGCCGCTCGATCACCCCGTCACGCTCCAGCGCGTCCAACGCCCTGCGCACGGTGACCCGCGAAACCTCAAGCGTCACAGCCAGCTTCTGCTCGCCCGGCAAGGACGCCCCGACCGGATGCAGCCCGCGCGTGATCTCCTGCTGCAAATGCAGGTAGACCCGCCGCGCCTTGCCGCCTTCGGGCAACGTTCCTGCCGATGGTGATGCGTGATTCCGTGACATCGCGGCTCCCTGAATTCAGTCCAACCCTAACGACGGAATTTCCAAAATCAAGAAATCTATCTTCTTTCTAATAAAATATTTGACCTATGACAGTTAATTAATCTGTACTACAAATAATACAGATTATGCTGCGGGGGCACCATGCCGATTGTCGAGATCCACTTGATCAAAGGGTACGGCGACACAGAAAAGTCGCGGCTTTGCACGGCTCTGACGCAGGCCGCGCGGCTGGTTGTTCCGGCGCCGCCCGAGGCAATCACCGTCATGGTGCACGAACTTCCGTCGGGCCATTACATGCGCGGCAATGCGCACCGCCAGCCAGCTCCGGCCAAACCCGATCCGGTTGAACTGGTGCGCGGCTATCTTGCGGCGATGGAGGCGCGGGACCTGCCAAAAGCGGCTGGGGTTCTGGCAGAGGGTTTCAGCATGACCTTTCCGGGCACCGCGCCGATGACGTCGCTCGAAGATCTGATTGCCTGGGCCGCACCACGCTACAGGTTCGTCACCAAAAGCTACGAGGGCTTTGACGCGCTTCAAAGCCCGCAGGATGCCGCAGTCGTCTATTGCCGTGGCACGCTGGCCGGGGAATGGCCGGATGGCACGGCATTTCACGGGATACGCTTCATCGACCGGTTCGAAGTGGTCGGTGACAAGTTGACCCGCCAAGACGTCTGGAACGATATTGCAGAAACAAGGGGAGCACCATGACAGACGAAATCGACCCGATCACGCTTGCGGTTCTTGCAGGGCGGATGGAACAGATCGCCGATGAGATGGACGCGACCCTGTTTCGTGCCGCCTTCAATCCGATCATCGCCGAAGCACATGACGCCTCTCACGGGCTCTATCATGCCACGTCCGGCGATACGCTGGTGCAGGGCAAATCGGGCCTGCCGATCTTTGTCGGGGTTATGTCCTTTGCGGTAAAGGCGGTGATCGACAAGGCGGCAGATAACGGCGATCTGGAAGACGGTGACATCTATATCTTCAACGACGCGCATCTGGGCGGAACGCACCTGAGCGACATGCGTGTGGTACGGCCCTATTACCATGACGGAGAACTGTTTTGCTATCTCGCATCGGTCGGTCATTGGCACGATGTCGGCGGTGCGGTGCCGGGCAACTATAATCCTGCCGCGACCGATGCCTTTCAGGAGGCCTTTGTGCTGCCGCCTGTGAGGCTGGCCAAGGCCGGCAAGATGCAGACCGATATCGTCGATATCCTGATGCGCAACACCCGTTTGCCGCAATCGGCGCAGGGCGACCTGAATGGCCAGCTTGGCGCGCTCGACCTTGGCGTTCGTCGGCTTGACGAACTGCTCGCGGAATACGGTGCACAGACCGTTCGCGCGGCGCTTGACGCGCTTCAGGACCGTGCCGAGACCTTGATGCGGGCGGAACTGACCGAACTGCCGGACGGGCGATGGGAAGCGGAGGACTTTCTCGACAACGACGGCATCACCGACCTGCCCCTGCGGATCAAGGTCGCGCTGGAGATCAAGGGCGATACCATGACGCTCGATTTCTCCGGCACCGCCGACCGCTGCGCCGGTCCGGTGAACATTGCGCTGCCGACAGCCGTGGCCACGGCATATGTCGCGATCAAGCACATCTTTCCCAGCCTGCCCGCAAACGCAGGCGTCATGCGGCCAATTCGGGTGAAAATCCCTGACGGCTCACTTTTGTCTGCGCCCTTTCCCGCCCCCGTTGGCGGTTATACCGAAACGATCCTGCGGATGATCGACGTGATCTTTGCGGCAGCCTCGCAGGCGGCACCGGAACGGGTGGTGGCGAATGCCTATGGTACAATCAATGCACTGTCGATTTCCGGCAAGCGGGCGAACGGGCAGCCTTGGGTGATGTTCAGCTTTTACGGCGGTGGGCACGGTGGCTCGATCGAGAGCGATGGCCTGAACCACGGCAACGCGCCGATTTCGACCGCCACGATCCCGCCAATGGAGATTTTGGAAGCAGCATACCCGATCATGTTCAAGCAATGGGCGCTGCGCCCCGACAGCGACGGCGCCGGGCGCCATCGCGGCGGCATGGGTGCTACCTACGAGATCGAAGTGCTCGAGGAATCCGCAACCGCGTTTCTGTTCGGGGAACGGGGCCGGTTTGCACCCAAGGGGGCTGCGGGCGGCGGCGAGGCCGCACAGAACGTCTTTTCCTACGAACAGGACGACGGCTGGCACCACCCACCGATGGCGTCGAAAATGGTTGGTATCAAACTTAAACGCGGCCAGTCCGTGCGGCTCGACACACCGGGAGGCGGCGGCTATGGGCCGGCGGCAGAGCGTGACGCCGCCGCGGTGGCGCGCGATGTAGCCGGTGGCCTGCTCAGTGCCGAGCGTGCAACCCAGACCTATGGCACCGCCTGGAAGGACGTGACCCAATGAGCAGCAGCAACCGGATGATCGGTGTCGATGTCGGCGGCACCTTCACCGACATTTTCGTGCTCGACGAGGCCACGGGCATTGCCGAGGTCGCCAAGGTGCCGACCACGCGCCCTGACCAGTCCGGCGGCTTTCTCAGCGGCATCAACGCGCGGGTGTCGGATCTGTCCACCGTTTCGGTCGTAGTCCATGGCACCACGGCAGGCACGAACGCGCTGCTTGAACGCAAAGGGGCCCGGATCGGTATAATCACGACCGAGGGTTTGCGCGACGTGCTTGAAATGCGGCGGCGCGACCGGCCCCGCACCTGGGGGCTGCGCGGCGACTTCAAGCCTATCGTCGACCGCGAACTGCGTCTCGAAGTTCCCGAGCGCACGCTAGCGGATGGAACGATCCGCACGCCTGTCGATCTTGATGCGGTGCGTCGCGTGGCGCGCCAGCTTATCGAAGAAGGTTGTCTCGCCTGCGCGATCCTTTTTGCCAACAGCTATGCCAACGCCGAAAACGAACGCGCCGCGGTTCAGACGGTGCGCGAGATCTGGCCAAACGCTCATGTTTCTGCATCTGCCGAGATCCTGCCCGAAATTCGCGAATTCGAACGCTTTTCAACCACCGCGCTGAATGCCTATCTGCAACCAGAAGTCTCCGGCTACCTCGCGCGCCTCGAGACCGCCCTGAAACAAGGCGGATTTGGCGGCGAGTTCATGATCGTCCAATCGAACGGCGGCGTCATGGACGTGGAGACAGCCGCGCGCCTGCCAGTGCGCACGGCCCTCTCCGGCCCTGCTGCCGGCGTGATCGCAGCAGGCTACATCGCCGAGGCCGCAGGCTTTCCGGATGTCATCACCGGCGACATGGGCGGCACCTCTTTCGACGTGTCGCTGATTGCCAAGGGGCAATCGATGCTGTCGCCCCAGACCTCCATCGACTTTGGCATGGTTGTCCGTTCGCCGATGATCGAGATCACCACAATCGGCGCGGGTGGCGGCTCCATCGCCTGGGTGGACAAGGGCGGATTGCTGAACATCGGCCCGGAAAGTG
>JAGXHB010000034.1 GCA_024636425.1 Roseobacter sp. | reverse complement strand
TCAGGCGGTGATACTGCCGCGACAATTCAGGCGGCCGCACGTGGCACGTCGGGTGTGAATGCGGCCATGGTTTATGGCACCGATGGTGGTGTGGGTGCCACGGGTCTGGTGGTGATGGAGGATGATCAAGGAGTACAACCTGTGTACGAGCCCGCTCCCATTGTCCGTGCCAGCATACTCGAAGAATATCCGTCTATTCCCGATGTGCTCAACCCCATTTTCGCAGGCCTTGATATGACAACGCTGCAAGATTTGAACGGCCGCATCCAGGTCGGCGGCGAACCGGCCGAAGTCGTCGCACGTGAATACCTGACCGAGACCGGAGTGCTCGACTGACCGCCAACACACATACGACCCAAAGCAGCCTGACCGTGTATCTTACACCCGGGCTGCTTTTTTCCGTTCTGGGTCTGGCGGCCCTGATGGCCCCGCTGATGACGCTTGCTGCCAACCGGATTGTAGCGGGCGAAGGGGTGATGGCGTGGGATGTCGCAGCGTTGCCCCTCGTCATACCTGGACTTGTTGCGATTTTGGCGGGCCTTGGGCTGGGGTTGCTGACAGGCAGGCCAGCGGTCCGGCTTGCGGGGGGTGTGCTGGGTCTGGCGGGCCTGATCTGGCTGCTCGTGCAAGGGGCTACTGCCATGCTTGACGGCGCGGGCAACTATGCCCGCGTGTCGCCAGCTGCCGGGTTCTGGTGCTTGCTTGTCATACTGGTCCTGCTGATCGCCGACGCCCTTGCTGCGTTGCGACCGAGGCCGCTGGCACGCGGCGGCCTGCTTTTCGCCGCCTTGGCCGTGCTGGCGCTTGTTCTGGGGTCCGGTGTGCTGTCCGAGCTGTCGGTCCTGCAAGAGTACGCCAGCCGCCGCGACACTTTCATGCGCGAATCCCTGCGCCATCTCAGCCTCTCGATCGGATCTCTTGGTGCTGCTGCCGTGATCGGGTTTCCCTTGGGGATCCTCTGCCATCGTCGCGCACAGCTCAAGGGTGCGACCCTGCCCGTTCTGAGCTTTTTGCAAACCATACCTTCCCTCGCGATGTTCGGCCTTATGATCCCGATATTGGGCTGGGTCGGCAGCACGGTGCCGGGCGCGCGGTCCATCGGGATCGCCGGTATCGGGTTCGCCCCTGCCTTTCTGGCGCTGGTGCTTTATTCCCTGCTGCCCGTGGTCGGCAATACAGTCGCGGGCCTTGCCTCTACCCCTCCTGCAGCGCTTGAGGCGGCGCGCGGCATGGGCATGACGCCCGCGCAGCGCCTTTGGCAAGTCGAACTGCCGCTGGGGCTGCCCATCATTCTCACTGGTCTGCGCATCGTGCTGGTGCAGAACATCGGCCTTGCGGTCATCGCGGGGCTGATCGGCGGCGGTGGCTTTGGCACATTCGTGTTTCAGGGTCTGAACCAGACGGCGACTGACCTGATCCTGCTCGGCGCATTGCCAACCGTCGTCATGGCGCTGGTTGCTGCGATCGTGATGGACATACTGGTCGATCTCACCCGCCACGGCCCAAAGGACACCCGATGATAGAGATTACCCATATCACCAAGGAATATGACGGCGTAAAAGCCGTCGATGACGTGTCCATGACCGTCGAAACAGGCTCTGTTACGGTGATTGTTGGCACATCCGGGTCAGGCAAGACCACGCTGTTGCGGATGATCAACCGCCTTGAGGAGCCCACTTCAGGCGAAGTGCGGATCAATGGTGCGTCGACCCTGTCGGAAGAACCCTATATTTTGCGGCGGCGTATCGGCTATGCCATTCAGGGACACGGGCTGTTCCCGCACCATACCGTCGCGCGCAATATCGGGGCCGTTCCACAGCTTCTGAAATGGCCTGCAGACAAGATCCGCAGCCGCGTTGACGAACTGCTCGATCTCTTCTCGATGGAGCCTGACCAGTTTCGTGACCGTTATCCTGCTGAACTGTCGGGCGGACAACAGCAGCGCGTCGGGGTGGCGCGTGCGCTCGCCTCGCGCCCCGACCTTTTGCTGATGGACGAACCTTTTGGCGCGCTTGACCCGATCATCCGCACCCGCGCGCAAGATGACCTGCGCCGCATCCAGCAACGGCTTGGATCGACAATCATGCTGGTCACGCATGACATGGAGGAAGCGATCCGGCTGGGCGACCGCGTGGCCGTCATGGACGCAGGCAAACTGGTGCAATACGGCACCCCTGCCGAAGTCATCACCACGCCCGCGACCCGTTTTGTCGCGGATATGGTTGGCGAGATGGAGCGTCCCCTGCGCTTGCTGTCCCTGATCCCCTTGTCCGACGTGATGGAGAGCGGAGAGGCAGACGGTGCCCCGCTTGGGCCCGAGGCAAGCTTGCGTGACGCGTTGTCGGCTTGTCTTTGGACGGGTCGAAGTGCCGTGCCTGTCGAAGAGGATGGCCACATCACCGGACGCGTCACGCTTCAGGCGATCCGGTCGCGCGCGGAGTTGCACAAATGAGGATCGGGGTCATCCTGCGTCCGTTACTGGTCGCCATATTGCTGGCGATGGTCCTGCGACCTGACTGGTTCAGGCCTGTCTTTGAACCCTTCGCGCCCGCTGGCGGTCCTGTGATCTATGAACGCGCGTCGTTGTTGTCCCTGTCGCTGAGCCATCTTGGTATTGTCGCCCTTGCGTCGCTTGCCGCTACGATCGTGGCCGTGACGCTTGCCATTCTGGTGACCCGTCCGGCAGGTGCTGCGTTCCGGCCATTGTCGCGTACGATCACCAACATGGGCCAGACCTTCCCGCCCGTTGCGGTGCTGGCATTAACAGTGCCTGCTTTGGGGTTCGGGACAGGTCCAACGCTTGTAGCGTTGTTTTTATACGGTCTGTTGCCGATCTTTGAGAATGCTTTCACCGCCTTGACCACCCTGCCCCCGGCCACGATGGATGCCGCGCGTGGCATCGGATTGAACCGCTGGCAAAGATTGATCCGGGTCGAGTTGCCGCTTGCCCTGCCCGTCACGCTGACCGGGATCCGGCTGTCGATCGTTATCGCCTTGGGGACTGCGACCATCGGATCCACCGTGGCGGCCCGTACGCTTGGGGAGGTTATCATCGCGGGCCTGCTGACGAACAACACAGCCTTCGTTCTGCAAGGCGGATTGATTGTCGGGCTGTTCGCGGTGCTGATCTATGACGCGCTTGTCCAGTTGGAAGGTTATCTTGCCCGCCGCATGGGAGGATAGCCAAGTATCCCACCTAAACGCTTGAAAGTAAATGGTTTTCGCGCATATCAGGCTGACTTTATGGACGCAAGCAGATCAAACCGGGGCAAAACCACGCCCTGCCCCGGTTCAAGCTCAATCCTCTTGATCTATCGCCGCAAGAAACGCCTCTATTCCGCGTTGTAGGCGCTGTTTGCTGACCGCAGCAAAGTCGCGCGGGAGCCGCATTTCGACTTTGCCGTCCGACGCCGTCACGCGCATCTCTCCGTCAGGCAGACCAAGCCGGAGCGACGTTTTCGAGGTCGATCGACCGGCAGGTTTTGCTGGTGCCTTCTTGACCTTCAACCCGTCGCGCAGAATGGCGACTTCGGCATCAGCATTACGGGCAGGCTGATTTTCCAAAGCGGCACGCAAGGATGTCGCTGCGGTCGCGTTGTTTTCCAGCAGCCGATAGATCTCCAATCCAAGAGCGCGAGGGATCGCCTCGGGGTACTTCAGCGCGCCGGACAGATCATCCAGCACACGGGCGAACTGCCGGATATACGTCTTCTTTTGCTTTAGAGCAGACGCATAAAGCGTGCTGACCGCATCCCCCACATCGACGCCGGAATCCTGCGCATATGCCAGTGCAAGGCTTGCCATCTCGCCAAAGGACAAATCTTTGCGCACAAGGTTTTCATCCACCATCTTGCGGTAAAGATCGACCAGCGGTTCCCCGCGGGGAACCAAGGCTGCGGGGATACGGGTATAGCGCGGATCGCCCGTTTCTTCTGCCAACTCACGAAATGCCGTCAGACGCCGATAACCCTGGATCAGCTCATACCCACTGTCTGTCTGCTCAACGCGGATCGGGTTGCTGAGGCCCACAGCCTGGATGGACTGCTTCAGTTCTGCCAGCTCGGGGTCAACATTAACCGAGCGGTCGCGCGTGAGTTTGCGGGTATGCACGTCGGCCGTCTGAATCAGATCAGTAATCAAGCCCAGCTTTTTCAGACGGACATGCTCATGCGCCAATGCGTCGTTTTCCGCGCGAATGGCCGCCTCGGCTGTTGCGCGTTCAGTTGTCGCCTCAAGCGTTTCCGAAATTGCGCTGGCCATCGGACCACGTCGCGGCGGGATCGGATCGTGGTTTTGCAGCGGATGACCCTGAAGATAATAGTAGGGACGCGCGAGCTCGGGTTCAGCTTCCGGCTGGTTCCCCGCGGGGAACCCTTCGGTTTCGTCCTCTTCGTCAGGGTCAAAGTTAATATCAAACACGGAACGTTTCTTGACCATCTATCAGTCCTCCAGCTTTTCCCATGCGTCAACAAGCGTGGCACGGAATTCATCATACGCCCGATCAAAGGATGCCCGCGCGCGGCGCCAGGTCTCCCGGGTCATTTGCCTGTAATCCATTTCATAGATGGATGACAGGAAACGACCGGACTGCTCGACAGCGCGCGTCATCTCGATCGGATGCGCTGCAACATGTGGCTTGAAAACCTGATGAAAGGCTGACTGCATCGCACGGTGCAAATCATTATTAGGCTCGAACCGGGTTAATAGGAACTTAATTTCAGCAAATGCCTTGTCCGGATCAGTGCCAGACGGCAACCGCCCCTGGAACCGGCCCAGATCCTCAAGCGCCTCAGAAAGCTGCCCGATAAAGCTGGTCGTGCTGTCATATTCCCAATAGCCCGGCCCCGAAGGGATATAGAGAACGTCAGCCGCAAACACCGCGTTCATTGATTGATAGCCGATCGCGGGCGGGCAGTCGAAAATAATCATGTCGTAGGCGTCCGGCGGGATCATATCCAGATAGCGCGACACGGCGGCAAAGAACGACCACTCGGGGTTCAGGTGCCGATACTGCGCGCTGGCAAACTCAACGAAAGCAGCGTTCGCGCAACTCGGGATAACATCGATGGTAGGCCAGCTTGTCGGCTTGATAAAGTCGGTCGCGCGCAGCTCGCTGAGCCCCATGCCCGTAACCGATGCGGGCAGCTTGCGTTGGGGCAGGGCGGTCCCGCTTTCGGCACCGCCCTGCACCGCGTTCATCCGTTCTGTTTCACGGATCAGATCACGCGCCATGATCCCCCAGACGGTGACCTCCTCTGACACATCCGACAGCCCCATCGAATGGCTCAGGGTGG
>JAGXHB010000213.1 GCA_024636425.1 Roseobacter sp. | reverse complement strand
GTCCGCAGGTCACAACCGCTGGAACTGCGCTTCCTGCTGGGCCGACCAACGCACCGTCAGAACAAAGCCGTCTTCGGTCTGTTTTTCATCCAGAACCACTTCCTGTTCGAAAAGCCACGCACGCTTCTTGCCGTCGGAGAACGCCAGCGTCAGGTCAGCTTCACGTACGGCCCCTTGCAGCGCCTCGGCGATGACCGCCTGCATGTGGTCCAGCCCTTCACCGCTGAGGGCGGATATGGCAAGAACGCTGTCATCACGACCTGCGCGCGCGCGCACGGCGTCGGCGCGGTCGTCGGGCAGCAGATCGACCTTGTTCCAGATCTCGAAGCTGCGGGTTTCCTTGGGCACGCCCAGCGACGCCAGAATGTCACGCACGTTGCGCGCCTGTTCCTCGGTCTCGTCATGCGAGATGTCACGGACGTGGCAGATGATATCTGCCGCAAGCACCTCTTCCAATGTGGCACGGAACGCGGCCACCAGTTCGGTGGGCAGATCCGAAATGAAGCCGACCGTATCGCTTAGAATTATCTCGGGCCCGTCGGGCAGCACCAGACTGCGCATGGTGGGGTCAAGCGTGGCAAAGAGCATGTCCTTGGCCATCACATCGGCACCGGTCAGCCGGTTGAAAAGCGTCGATTTGCCCGCATTCGTGTACCCGACAAGTGCGACAATCGGATAAGGCACCTTGGCGCGGGCGGCGCGGTGAAGCGCACGGGTTTTCACCACCTTGTCAAGCTGGCGGCGCAGGCGCACCAGCTGGTCGTCGATGGCACGGCGGTCCGCCTCGATCTGGGTTTCACCCGGCCCCCCCACAAATCCAAGACCGCCACGCTGGCGTTCAAGGTGGGTCCAGGCCCGGACAAGACGGGTGCGCTGGTAGTTCAAGGCCGCCATTTCAACCTGCAAGACACCTTCACGGGTCGCGGCGCGATCGCTGAAAATCTCGAGGATCAGACCTGTTCGGTCCAGCAGCTTGACGTTCCATGCCTTTTCGAGGTTTCGCTGCTGCACCGGCGTCACGGGACCGTCGATCAGCACCAGCTCGACCTCGGCCGCTTCGAACTTCGATTTCAGCTCTTCGATCTTGCCGGATCCCAACAGCATGCCGGCGCTCACGGTGCGCAGCGGGACGATGTCGGAGCCTGCGACCTCAAGCTGGGGCAGCGCTTCGGCCAAGGCAATGGCTTCGGCCAAGGCCGGTTCGGCCACGCGACGGTCGTTGTCGTTCTTGATGTCGGGATGAATCACCCAAGCCCGTGTGAACTTCGGGCCGCCGGTCTCATCAATTTGAAAGGGAGGGCGCGTCAATTCGCGTCTTCACCCTCGTAAAGCGAGATTGGCTGGCTTGGCATGATGGTGGAAATCGCATGCTTGTAGACAAGCTGGGACTGACCATCGCGACGCAAGAGAACGCAAAAATTGTCGAACCATGTGATCACACCTTGCAGTTTGACCCCGTTGATCAGGAAGATGGTGACCGGCACTTTGGTCTTGCGTACGTGGTTCAGGAACGCATCCTGAAGGTTCTGTCTATCAGACGCCATATTGCGTTCGCCCTTATTCTTGCTGTTGTTCTTGCTGGCGTCCGCGGACCGGACCCCTTATTGCGACGACTATGTAGACCTCCGCCCGGAGATTCCACCCCAAATCTTATGAAGTCAGTGACATGAGGGGCCGGTTTGTGTCAGGCGCGCCACAAGTCAGGGGTCAAAAGCGCGATGATCGCCAGCGTTTCGAGCCGCCCGAGCACCATTGCACCGCACAGGATCATCTTGGCACTGTCGCCTAACTCAATGAGCGAAATCGGGGCGTCGGCGGCAAATTCGATCAACGGCCCCGTGGTCGACAGGGTTGCGACCGACATCACCAGCGCATCCTCGAAAGATGCGCCGACAAAGGTCAGCAGCAAGGTCACCGCCGCCAATGACAGCGCGAACAGCATGAAGAAGATCCACGCGATGAAAGCCCCGTTGCTTTGAAGACGACGGCCCACAAGCCCTGCCCCCGATACCGAATGCGGATGCACCAACCGCTCCATTTCGCGCGCGCCATTCCGGTAAAGGGCGAAAACCCGCAAAAGCTTGACCCCGCCCGCCGTGGTCGCCACGCCGCCCCCGATCAGGGCCAACCCCATCAGGATCAGACCCGGGGTCTGCAGGCCGGACCAGCTTTGGGCCTGTGTCCAGGACGCGCTGACAAAGCCTGTGGTTGTGAGAAACGATGTCACGGTAAAGATCGCACCCCAAAGCGCGCCGCCGGTTTCCTGCGCCTCGCTGTTGGCCGATACGTCGAATGCGCCGATGAAATGGCGGATGAACAGGATCAGCGGCACGCCCACGATCAGCGCGATCCCCATGCGAAACTCGGGGTCGGTCCGCAGCCCGCCCTGGGTGGCCGTCACGGTGTCCTTGGAAAAGGTCAGACGGGACAGGGAAAACAGCATGAACAGCACCATCACCGCCTCTGCGCCAAACCCCATACTGGTCTCATGCGTGCCCCCCAGCGGCGAAATGCCCGAGGTCGCCATCACCGACATCGCATGGCAAAGGGCGACAAGCGACCGGTCGCCGTTGGCCAGCAGCAAAAGCCACAACATCAGCGTTAACCCCAGATAGACCGGTACCAGTGCCGTCGCGGTGCGCAACAGACGCACGCGCGGATTGACCGGCCCCGTGGCCGCATGGCGTGCATCAGGGTTGCCGGGTTCAGCCTGCGATGTCACCTCAAAGCCGCCAAGGTGCAGCGGTGCCAGAATGGCGGAGGCCGCGATCCACATCAGCAGCCCACCCATCCATCCAACCTGCGCGCGCCACAGATGCAAGGTATCGCTCAGGCGGCCCGGATCGTCGAACATCGTGGCCCCTGTGGTGGTAATCGCGCTGATCATATCGAAATACGCATGCAGGAACCGCGTTGTGGGCAAGGCCTCAAGAAACGGAATTGCCAGAATGACGGGCAAGAAGACAAAGCTGGAAAAAAGGGACATCAGCGGCCCGAGGGCCCCGTGCCGTGCACGCCGTCCCGAATGGGCGATCGCGATCAGGGTAAAGACCACCATCCCCAGAAGACACGCATACAAGAACGCCCGCGATGCAAGCAGGTCGCGCGTGACCGCCGCATAGAAGGCGGGAATGATCATGGAGGCCGCGAAGACACCGAAGATCAGCAGGAACAACGGCAGTTGCAGGATCTCGGCCCGGATATGGCTTTTGCGTTTCATGCTGCTGCGCCTAATCCCTGCATAACAAGTCCCTGCATCAGAAAAAGTCGATCGAAACCTGCATCAACTGTTCCACCTGCGGCACGTCCTTGGCCAGACAGAAAACAGCGATCACGTCACCTTCTTCGATGCGGGTGTCACCCAGCGGGCGGATGATCTTGTCGCCTTTGCGGACCATTCCCAAAAGCGCGCCTTCGGGAAAATCGATCTCGGACACGCGCCGGCCCGCCATCGGCGAGGTCGACAGCACCTCGGCCTCGATCACTTCGGCTTCGGCGTCTCCGATGGAATAGACGGCGCGCACGCGCCCGTGGCGGATGTGGCGCAGGATCGAGCTGACGGTGGTGGCACGCGGGTTGATATAGGCGTCAATCCCCAGCGGCTCCATCAGCGGCACCAACGTGGGGTCATTGATCAGCGCGATCACGAAAGGGCAGCCTTCGGCCTTGGCCCGCACGCAGGCCAGCATGTTGGTCTTGTCGTCATCGGTGATGGCCATCATCGCGTCGGCCCGCCCGATCCCCGCTTCGGCAAGCAAGGCCGCGTCCAGACCGTCACCGTTCAGCACAATCGTCCGCTCCAGCGCCTCGGCGGCGCGTTCGGCAATGGCGCGGTTCTTTTCGATCATCTTGGTACGCACGCGCTGCTCGCGGCCTTCAAGGCTACGGGCGACAGCAAGGCCGACATTCCCGCCTCCCACCAGCACGACGCGTTCCAGCTTGCTGGTCGACTTGCCAAAAATCTCGAGCGTGCGGGGAATGTCGTCGCGGTGGCTGAACACATAGCAGGCGTCCCCCACAAAAAGCTGATCTTTCGATTCCGGCGCGAAAAGCGTCCCGTCCCGGCGCACCCCCACCACGACCGCCCGCAGTGTCGAGAACAAATCAGTCAACTGGCGCAGGGGCGTGTTCACCACCGGGCACGCCTCCTCGATCTGGATGCCGATCAGATGCGCCATCCCGTCCATGAATATTTCTGTGTCAAACGCCGCAGGTGCCGACAAGCGTTGCAGCGCAGCCGTCGCCACCTCTTTTTCAGGGCTGATCACCACGTCGATGGGCATGTGATCGCGGCGATAGAGATCAGAGTAGATCGCGGTCAGGTAAGACTGGCTGCGCAGCCGCGCGATCTTGCGGTTTACGCCGAAAACCGAGTGCGCCACCTGACAGGTCACCATGTTGACCTCGTCCGAATGGGTTGCCGCAATCACCATATCGGCATCGCGCGCACCAGCCCGGTCAAGCACTTCGGGATAGCTTGCGAAACCGGCGATGCCTTGCACATCCAGCGTGTCAGTTGCCCGCCGGACAAGTTCGGCGTCATTGTCCACGATGGTTACGTCATTGCGTTCACTCGACAGATGACGTGCAATTTGCCAACCCACTTGACCTGCGCCGCAAATAATCACTTTCATGTGGGATCCTTCGGCATTGCGCCCTAAGTCATGGTAAGGCTGATGTGGCCGTATGATCAGCGGATGCCGACCAACCGATATTTTGAATGACAGATGGCTTTGACAGGGTCAATTCAAATGTCCCCATGCTGCCGTTCCTTGAAGGGAGTAACACGTAATGAAGATCTGGATACTGGCAGGACTTGCCGTTGCGGCTGTCACCGGCTGTGCGCCGCTTGATACATACTACAAACCCGGTGCCAGCGTGGCTGCGGTGACCCGACAGACCACCACCTGCGAGGTCAGCGCGTTGGCCCAAGTGCCGACCTCGACCCAAATTCGCCAGAACCCGCCCCGCTTTATCCCGGCTCGGCAGATATGCAACAGCAGTGGCAAATGCCGCACGATACCCGGATATTACCAGCCGGGCACAACCTATACGGTCGATGTGAACGCACCGCTGCGCGGCCGTGTCACGCAGCAATGCATGGCAGACCAGGGCTTTGTTCCGGTGTCCATCCCTGCATGCCCGTCCAGCGTGGCCAATGCGGCCCCTGCCCGCGCAACGCAGACCTTGCCGACGCTGAGGGAAAATTCCTGCGTCATCCGCAACAGCGATGGCAGCTTCCAGATCGTCAACAGGGGCTAGCCACCAACCTCTGCCTCTTCGTCGACATGCGCGATGCGCGTGCCTGATTTGGCAGAGGTCACCACGCCGAGGCTTTTCAGTTTGCGGTGTAGCGCCGAGCGTTCCATGCCGACGAAATTCGCCGTGCGGCTGATATTGCCGCCGAACCGGTTGATCTGGGTCAGCAGGTACTCGCGTTCAAAGGCCTCGCGGGCCTCGCGCAGGGGCAAGGTCGCCAGCGCGCCGGACAGCACGACACGGCCGTCGGCATCGACATGCTCTTCCTCACCGGGCAGTTCGCGCGCTTCGATCGGGCCGGTACCGTCGCCAAGGATCAGCACGCGTTCCACCAGGTTTTTCAACTGACGCACGTTGCCGGGCCAGACCATGGTTTGCAAAAGCGCGATCGCATCATCGGTGAAGTGGCGGAGTGGCAGACCTTGGGCCGCGTTGAAATCGGCAATGAAATGCTCTGCCAGCAGCGGAATATCCTCGCGACGGTCTTCCAGCGACGGCACCGAGATCGGAACCACGTTCAGCCTGTGAAACAGTTCCTGACGGAAGGTTTCCGCGCGGATTGCGGCATCCAGATCCTTGTTTGTGCTTGAAATCACCCGCAAGTCTACCCGCACCTTGTCGGTCCCACCCACCCGCGTATATTGCTGATCCACCAGCACCCGCAGGATCTTGGACTGTGTCCCAAGCGGCAGATCCGCGACCTCGTCAAAGAATATCACACCGCCGTGGGCCTGTTCGAGCAATCCCGGTTCGACCCCGCGTTCGGGTGTTTCGCGCCCGAACAAAACCTCTTCCATCCGGTCGGGGGCGACACTGGCGCAATTGACGGTGACGAACGGCGCCGACGCACGCGCGGAATTGGCATGGATATAGCGCGCCGCAATTTCCTTGCCTGCCCCCGCAGGTCCGCGCAGCATCACACGCCCGTTCGATTTCGTCACCTTGTCAAGCTGCCCCATCAGCGTCTTGAAGGATGTCGATCCGCCGATCATGTCCGTGCTCGCTACTTCGCGCCGCTTCAGGCTGTGGTTTTCGCGGCGCAGACGCGAGGTCTCCATTGCGCGGCGGATCACCACCAGCAACTGGTCGATGTTGAAGGGTTTTTCGATGAAATCATACGCCCCCTGCTTGATCGCAGCGACCGCGATTTCGATATTGCCGTGCCCCGAAATGATGACGACCGGCACATCGGGGTTGTCGCGCTTGACCGCCTTGAGGATGTCGATCCCGTCCATCCGGCTGTCCTTCAACCAGATATCAAGGATCATCAGGGCCGGCGGTTCCAGATTGATCGCAGCCACTGCCTCGTCAGAGTTGCCTGCCAGTCGTGTGGCAAAGCCTTCGTCCTCAAGAATATCGGAAATCAGTTCGCGTATGTCGCGCTCGTCGTCCACGATTAGGATGTCACTCATCTGGGGTCTCCAATTCGGTTGTCTGTGGGGCGGTTGTCTGTGGGGCGGCGGTCGTTTCGGGGCTGGCAAGTGGCAAGGTTATGATCGCCATCGCGCCGAAATGCGATTGGCCGGCAAAGACCGGCGCGTTCTCAAGCGCCAGCGTGCCGCCATGTTCTTCGATGATCTTTTTGACGATCGGCAGACCAAGGCCGGTGCCTTCGCTGCGGGTCGTCACATAGGGCTCAAAAAGCCGCGCGCGGTCCTCGGGCAGGCCGATACCGTTGTCGGCAATGGTGATTTCAGCGACTGTGGCCCGGACTGCAAGTGTCACCTCGATCCGCGGCACAAGGTCATCGGGAGCACCTTTTTCCATAAGGCTTTCAATGGCCTCTCCGGCGTTCTTGATCAGGTTGGTCAGCGCCTGAGAAATCATCGTGTTGTCCACGTCGGTCATCACGGGGCCATTGGGCAAATGCGCTTTGATCTTGACGTCGGGCTGGCCGGTCTGCTGCAAAAGCACAGCGTCGCGCACAAGCTGTGCAAGGTTCTGACGCGAGGTTTCGGGTTCGGGCATGCGGGCGAACTTGGAAAACTCGTCCACGATCCGCCGCAAATCACCGGTCTGGCGAATGATCACACCGGTCATCTGCTCGAGGCTCGCGGCATCGTCGGGCAGTTTCGGCCCGAATTTGCGCTGGATCCGTTCGGCGCTCAGTTGGATGGGCGTCAGCGGGTTCTTGATCTCGTGCGCGATACGCCGCGCCACGTCGCCCCAAGCCGCCATACGCTGTGCGCTGACCAGATCGGTCACGTCGTCAAACGCGATCACGTAGCCCTCAAGCCGCCCGTCGTCGCTGCGCCGTGTGGCAACGCGCACCAGCAGGTTTTCCATCCGGCCCTGACGCGACACCTTGACCTCTCCCTGGGCAACCTCGCCGTGCCCGCTGACGACTGTTTTGAACAGCGGCCCGAATTCGGGCACAGCGATGGAAATCGCGAGTGACTGCTGGTCTTCCTCCCAGTCGAGCAGACGCATGGCTGACCGGTTTACAAAGGCAACGCGGCCCTCCGGGTCCAGCCCGACAACGCCCGATGTCACCGAACTGAGCACGGAATCAAAGAGCCTGCGGCGGCGTTCGATCTGGCGGGTATTGTCCAGAAGCGTCTCGCGTTGGCCCTTCAGCTGCTTGGTCATCTGATTGAAATAGCGCCCCAGCATCGCGATCTCATCATCGCCGGTCTCTTCCTTGACCTGCACCTCAAGATCGCCCGCACCGACCTGCTGCGCGGCACCGGTCAGCCGGCCCACGGGGCCCGACAGACGTTCGGCAAACCAAAGCCCCAGCCAGATCGCCGCAAGGATCAGGATCACGGCAAAGCCCACGTAAAGTAGCCCGAATTCAAACAGCAGCTTGCCGCGTTCGCTTTCGAGCTGTTGATAAAGCCGCACCGTTTCCTTGGTTTCATCCAGCAGTGACAGAATCTCGCCGTCCACGTCGCGGCTGATGTAAAGATAACGGTCAACGTAAGACGACAGCAGCACCAGCGCCCGGAATTCATTGTTGGGCCAGTCTTCTATCACGACGGGCTGGCCCGCGTTGACCTGCGCCTCATCGATCTGTTCAGGCGTCGGGGCTTCGTAGTCGAACAGATAGGATCTGTCGCCACGCGCGCGTAAGGTGGCGGTGCCATCGATCAGATACGCTTCGCGCAGACCGCGCTGGATCTGACGCTGCCCTTCGGCAAGAAGCTGGGTATCGGGCAGGCTGACACCCTGGGCGCGGGCCGTCGAGAGCGCCTCGGCAAGCGTCAGCGCGTCCTCGCGCAGGTCTTCGCGCTGTTCGGATTCGTAGGCCTGAGCCGCAGCAAGCGAATTGCCGACCACACTGCGCACGCGATCGGAGAACCACCCCTCGAGCCCGACATTGATCGTCAGCCCGGCAAAGATCGCAACGCTTACCGTCGGGATCAACGCCATCAGCGCAAACACGCCCGTCAGACGCAAGTGCAGCCGCGATCCGGCGGATTTTGCGCGCCGCGCCGCGATCAGGCGGGCGATCTGGCTGAACACAAGCGCGGCGACCAGCAGGATATAGACAAGGTCGGTCAGCAGGATCAGGCGCAGACTGGGCGTGTTGGTCCCCTGCCCCAGCGGCCCAAGCACCAGATAGGTGACGAACGCCAGCACTGGCCCGAGAACCACCAACCCGAAGGTTGCCAGATTGCGCAGACGCCGAACACGGCGCAAACGCTCCAGACGCAACAGATAATAACTGCGTGACCGGGTCAGCACCCGCTATCCTCACCGATGAAGTGATGCAAACCTGCACCAACCGCCCATTTATGTGGTCCTGACCGGGGATTGATACCCGATGGCCACGGTTATGTGGCTTTCTTACATCATTTTTCGACCGCGTGTCACCTCAATATCGAGGTCAGTGATCTTTTTTCTCAAGGTATTGCGGTTGATTCCCAAGAGATCAGCACATTTAGCCTGATTGCCCGCCGTTGCCGCCAAGGCGATTTCGATCAATGGTGCTTCGATCTCGCGGAGGATCCGCGCATAAAGACCGGGAGGCGGCAGCATCGACCCGTGCTGGTCGAAGTAACGGCGCAGATGACGCTCGACCGAAGCACCGAGCTTTTCGGTATTGGCCTGAGCGCGCAAGGGTTCGGGGTCGGGTTGCCCGCCCAAAACCTGCTCGGCCTCGGCCTGAGTGATTTCGGGGGCGCGGCTGGTGAGTGCAAGCTGGCGCATCGCGTATTCCAACTGGCGCACGTTGCCGGGCCACTGGTAGTTGGCGAAAACCTTGGCAGCACCGTCCGATAGCGCGCGCGGCGCGACGTTGCCCGTCTCGGAGCGTTCGAGAAAATGCGACGCCAGCAGGCTGATATCCTCCACCCGGTCGCGCAGCGCGGGCACATGCAGCGTGGCACCGGACAGCCGATAATACAGATCACGGCGCAGACTGCCTGCCTTCATCGCGGCGGCCAGATCGGTCTGGCTGGTGGCAAGAAAACGCGGCGCATGTTCGCCGGGCGTGTCCATCATCCGCGCAATCCGGGCCTGAATTTCCTCAGGGAAATCACCAATCTCGTCGATCAGCAAGGTACCCCCGCGCACCCGCGCCAGAACCCGGGCGGGCCCTTCAATATCTTGCAGATCCCCTGCGTTGACCGTCACGAAGGGCAAATTGCGCCGGTCCGAAAAATCATGAATGGCCTTGCCGATCAGCGACTTTCCGGTGCCGCTTTCGCCCCAGATCAGCACCGGCAGATCGGTGTTCATCACCCGCGCCACCACACGGTAGAGCGATTGCATCACCTGCGTCCGCCCCACCAGAGGCAGATCATCGCGGTCGTCGCTATCGGTGGTCTCCACCGCGCGGCGCGTCGCACCGTTGCGTTCCAATGCGCGGGCTGTCCGCTTCAGCATGTCAGGCAAATCAAAGGGCTTGGGCAGATAATCATAGGC
>JAGXHB010000212.1 GCA_024636425.1 Roseobacter sp. | reverse complement strand
CCAGGTGGGGCACGATGGGGGAGTCCCACGTTTTGCCGTCATCATCCGAGATCGCAATGTTAACGTCGTAGTCGTAGTACGAGTCTCCGTTCATCCGGAGCCAGCTGACGGCGATACGGCCATCTGGCAGACCCACGGCAGAGGCAAAGTCCGCGTAGCTGATGAAGAGGTCATCGCCTTCAGCAACGGTGACGGGGTCTGACCAAGTTGCACCGTCATAGATCGCCGTTTCCACCTTGGCGTAGGTGTCTCCCGACAGTTCAGTCCAGGACATCATCACGCGACCGTCGGCCAGCGTCACAAGCGACGGCTCCTCTACGACACCGGTACTGGGCACGTCGATTTCCGCAAGCGTGGAAAATACCTGCGCTGCGGTCGGACCGCCGACCAGACCGAGCGTGAGGCCCGCGATGAGAAAAACCAGAGAACCGCGTGTCATGGCAAAACCTCTTACACAGAAAAAGACGACCGCGCCGGTGCGCGGCGCAGTCGACAGAATGGGATGCCTTCGGGCGTGACGGTCTGCGTTAGACCATCGCCGCCGGATAGCCTGCGTCCTGCAGGGCTGCACGAAGCTGTGCGTCGTCGCGTTGTGTGTTTATGGCAACCGTGCGGGCGGGCATGTCGAACGACAGGGTCGCGGCGGGGTCAAGGCCCAGAACCGTTTTCTCGACGGTCGCCCTGCAGTGTCCGCAGCTCATGGCGGGGATGGAATAGGTGGTCATCGCTGTCTCCTTTGCTCTGATTGGCAGATAGGGCCTTCCCCCGCTGGAAGGTCAAATGCAATTCACTGTGAACCACCTCTTGACCTTCCCCTGACTGGAACCCCTAAGTGAGGTGCTGAACCAAAGCGTGAGGCGCTCTCCATGTCAGACATTTTTCCGATCACCTTATCCGTCAACGGCATGTCCTGTGCGTCGTGTGTGGGACGAGTCCAGCGCGCTCTTGCGGCAGAACCTGGCGTGACACTGGCCGAGGTGAATCTCGCGACCGAGACGGCACGGGTCACGGGATCGGCCTCGCCTGCCCGGCTGGCCGCGGTGCTGTCGGACGCAGGCTATCCCGCACGGGATGCGATCGTCGATCTGGCAATCGCGGACATGACCTGTGCATCCTGCGTCGGTCGTGTGGAGCGCGCCCTACTGGCCTTGCCCGGCGTCACGGCGGCGTCGGTCAACCTGGCGACGGAGACGGCGCAGGTGCATGTCATAGACGGCGTGGCGACCTCGGCGGACCTGATCGCAGCTTCGACCACTGCGGGCTATCCCGCCACCGTCAATGGCGGTGCCGGGTCCGGGTCTGGGCATGCCACCACAGACCGCGCCGCCCGCAAGGATGCCGAGGCGCGAGATCTGCAACGCCGCATGATCATCGCCGCCGTGCTGACACTCCCCGTTTTCGTGACCGAGATGGGCGGGCATGTCTTTCCCGCGATGCACCACCTGATCGCGAACACCATCGGGATGCAGACCGCCTGGATCATCCAGTTTTTGCTGACGACCCTCGTGTTGGCATGGCCCGGCCGGTCGTTCTATACTAAGGGCGTTCCCGCGCTGCTGCGCGCAGCCCCCGACATGAACAGCCTCGTGGCCCTGGGGACGGCGGCGGCGTGGAGCTATTCCACCGTCGCGACTTTCGCTTCTGGTCTGCTACCGCCTGAAGGCCGCGCCGTCTATTTCGAGGCGGCGGCGGTCATCGTCGTCCTCATCCTGCTAGGCCGCACACTGGAGGCGCGGGCCAAGGGACGCACCGGTGCCGCCATCACGCGGCTGATCGGGCTGCGGCCCAAGACGGCGCAGGTGGAACGCGATGGGCAGGTTGTCAGCCTTGATGTCGCCGATATCGCGGTCGGGGACCTGGTCCATGTCCGACCCGGCGAACGGCTGGCGGTCGATGGCGAAGTCACATCTGGCGCGTCATGGGTCGATGAGAGCATGATATCCGGCGAGCCTGCGCCGGTCGACAAGCAATCGGGGGCGACTGTGACCGGTGGCACGGTCAATGGCACCGGCGCACTGGTTTATCGCGCGACGCACGTGGGTGGCGACACGGTGCTGGCGCGGATCGTGCGCATGGTCGAGGACGCCCAGTCTGCGCGCCTGCCGATTCAGGCACTGGTCGATCGCGTAACCCTGTGGTTCGTCCCCGCCGTCATCGCGCTGGCTGCGCTCACGATCGGTGTCTGGCTGATCTGGGGGCCCGCGCCCACGCTGGCCCACGCGCTGATTGCCGGTGTCTCGGTTCTGATCGTCGCCTGCCCCTGTGCAATGGGTCTGGCGACGCCGACCTCGATCATGGTTGGCACGGGGCGGGCGGCGGAACTGGGCGTGCTATTTCGGCGCGGCGATGCCTTGCAGGCGTTGCAGGGCGTGCGGGTCGTGGCGTTGGACAAGACCGGCACCCTGACGGCGGGACGACCGGAATTGACGGACATGATCATGGCCGACGGCTTCGTCCAGAACGACGTACTGGCCCTCGTTGCGGCGGCGGAAGGTTCCTCGGAACACCCGATCGCAAGCGCGATCGTCCGTGCGGCGCAGGCGCACGATCTGGTCATGCCAGAGGTCTCGGCGTTCCAGTCGATCACCGGGCTGGGGATTTCCGCGACCGTTGCCGGACAACGGATTCTCGTGGGGGCCGACCGGCTGATGATCCGCGAAGGTGTGGACATGACTGCAGCCCCCGCTGCCACCGACCTCGCGGATCGCGGACGCTCACCGCTTTATGTCGCGGTGGACGGTCGTCTGGCGGCGTTGTTCGGTGTGGCCGATCCGATCAAACCCGGCACGGCAGCCGCCATTTCCGCGCTGCATGAGATGGGCCTTCAGGTTGCGATGATCACGGGAGACAACGCGGCCACGGCGCGGACCATCGGTGCCGTGCTGAACATCGACGATATCGTGGCCGAGGTGATGCCGGACGGCAAGGTCGCCGCACTGGACCGGCTGCGGAACACCCACGGTGCCATCGCCTTTGTTGGTGATGGCATCAACGATGCCCCGGCACTTGCCAGCGCCGATGTGGGCATTGCGATCGGCACCGGCACGGATGTCGCCATCGAGACCGCGGATGTCGTGCTGATGTCCGGCGATCTGCGGGCGGTCGTCGACGCCCTGTCCGTCAGCCGCGCCACGATGCGGAATATCCGCCAGAATCTTTTCTGGGCCTTTGGCTACAATGTGGCGCTGATCCCGGTGGCGGCCGGTGTTCTCTATCCGTTGAACGGTACGCTGCTGTCGCCCGCCTTGGCGGCGGGAGCCATGGCGCTCTCCAGCGTCTTTGTGCTGACAAACGCGCTGCGCCTGCGGCGTGTGCGGTCGGCGGCACCTGTCATCACCACGCCGGCCACACCGCAAGTCCAACCCGTTCCCGCAACAGCATAGGAGCCGTACCATGAACATCGGTGAAGTATCGACCCGCGCGGACCTGCCCGCCAAGACGATCCGCTATTATGAAGAGATCGGGCTGGTGAAACCGCTGCGCGACACCAATGGCTATCGCGCCTTCCGTGAGAGCGACGTGCATAAACTGGTGTTTTTGGGACGAGCGCGTGCGCTGGGGTTCACCATCGAAGATTGCCGTGCCCTGACAGCGCTGTGGGAGGACAAGGCGCGGGCCAGTGCGGACGTCCGCAGCATCGCGTCCGACCATCTTATCCAAATCGAAGCCAAGATCGCCGATTTGCAGGCTATGCATGAGACGCTATCTCATCTGGTCTCGTCCTGCGCCGGCGACGATCGCCCCGACTGCCCAATCCTGCAAAGTCTGGAAAAGGTGACCCGGTAAGCGGCAAACCTACGGCAGCGCAGACCTTGTTTGCTCGACTTCGTGATGATCGCAAACCCAACGGTGGTCATGTTCCGGTTGATGTCTGTAATCGCGCCAGACGGGGTTTCCGGTCACCAGATCGACAGTCATGCGATTCTTGCCAGCGCCTTGACCCAAGCTTGGCGAACATCCGCGAAAATTCTGAATACAAATATAAAAGAGACAAGACATGGCGCTGCCAAGTACATACGTCCGCCAGTTACCTCCGGAAGTTGATCTTCTCGCTTTGTCTTTCTTAGGGCATTTTGCATGGGAGATTCTCCAAGCACCTATGTTCTCAAGCATGAGTCAGGTGGACCACTTTGCCGGAATATTCATTTGTTTGAAGGCAACGTTCGGCGATCTGGCAATCGCTCTTTCGGCATTCTGGAGTGCGGCACTTGTAGGTCGAAGTCGAAGGTGGTTCATACGCCCAGGCCGACGTGCTTTGGTTGTATTTTTTGCGGTAGGGCTGCTGCTGACCATCGGTTTGGAGTATGTCCACACCCAGATCACGGGACGTTGGGCTTACGACGGGGTCATGCCGATCCTGCCGGTCATTGGCACTGGACTGACTCCGTTCCTGCAATGGATTTTTGTGCCGATGTTGGTTCTGTGGTATATGCTCAGAATAAATCGAAATATCAGTGATTTTGGGCGTTCTTAAGACGGGGCTTTCGGCGTTTTCCGCTGATGCAGTTGCGTCTGGTCTTGTCCTGCGCCCGTGACGATCGCCCCGACCGCCGCATCCTGCAAAGTCTGGAAAAGGTGACCCGGTATTCGCGATCCCAGCGCCCTGCCTTGGCCTGAAGCCGGAGCGGTTCCGCGTAACAGATATTGCATTTACTGGCCCGGCCATGTCTAGTGACACTGCTTGGTGTTCCAGACGCACAAAGTGCAGGAACCGAACAGGGAATTTGGTCAGGATCAATCCGGAATGGAGATCCGATGCCAGAGCCGCCCCCGCGACTGTAAGCGGTGAGCGACTGCCGAATTGTCCACTCACATCCCATGATGTGGGGAAGGCCGGCAGATCGCCACGACCCGCGAGCCAGGAGACCTGCCAAGCACAATGCAGACCGACCGTCGGGTGTGACGGCAAGGAGAATGACCTATGACAACCCTCGTTCAATCGCAGGTGCGCGACGCAAGCGGCACACGCGCAATCTTCATGGCCTTGGCGTTCGGCCTGGCTTTGATCGCATCCGTTGGCTTTGCCTCGGCCAGCGCCATTCACGATGCAGCGCACGATGTGCGTCACACGACCGGCTTTCCCTGCCACTGACATGCTGCGCCATATTCTGACGACCGCACTGCTGGCCGGTGCGGCCGCTGGCGTGACAGCCGGCCTGCTTCACCTTGTCTTCCTTCAGAACATTCTTCTCTTGGCCGAAACATTCGAGACCGGATCGGAACGAGCACCATTCGCTCTTCTGACGATGCGCAATGCGCTGACAGTCATGGTCATGGTTGTGCTGTATTGCGGCTATGGTCTGATCCTCGCCGCGCTGATGGCCTATCGCGGGCAGGCAGGCGACCGGGTCGATGTGCGGGCAGGCCTCCTGTGGGGGATAGCCGGTTTTGCCGTCGTCACCCTCGCTCCAGCGTTTTCGCTGCCCGCACAATTGCCGGGGGCGACCGAAACTGATCTTGCCATGCGTCAGATCTGGTGGGTGATATTCGTGCTGTCAGCCGCAGGGGGTGTCTGGATTTTGGTTTACGGCAAGACGCCTGGCCAAGGGGCCGTTGCGGCCCTGCTGCTGGTGGGTCCTCATCTGGTCGGTCCACTCTTGCCGGATGTATTGACGGGCAGCGCACCGATGGAACTGGCTGCACTCTTCACCGCGCGATCGCTTGGCGTCGGATTGCTGGCCTGGATCGTACTGGGAGTGGTCGCGGGCGCGGTCTGGCGGCGTGAACAAACTGGACCGGCCTGAACCAACGAGGGGGTCAGCCTTCCTGCGCAGGCATGACGGGGATGCGGGCCCGCAGGCATGACCGCAATCTGCCACACGGCCGCGCGTCCTCGATCCAACCGTCTGGAGCCTCCAGATACGTGCGGCACGTCGCGATCAGATCATCGATATCCGTAGCGAAGGACACGCCCGAAAACAGGTATGTGGCGCGACCCTCGCCTTGAAGTGCCACAGACAACGGGGTCTGACACGCGCCAAGGCAGGCGGCAGTAGACACGGACACAGTGCCAGTCAAACCTGCAGCACCGATGGCTGCCATCAGCCGCAGCTTGGACACAATCACGGATGGACCCGGTGCACAGGTATTGCAGATGCAGATGTTCATCGTCACGGCATGCCTCCGGGATAGCGTCCGATATGCCCTGAATGGCCTCGGCATAGCAAGTTTTTGCGTGTTTTTGAAACGCCATTTCTACCCGTAAAGCTGTCCGTTTGTCGTTCGGCGTTTGCGACTGCCTCCCCGGTTGCGCTGAGCACGGTGTGGCTCATTACAAAAAACGTTGATTTCGTGGGAACATTCCAGCGCAGGAACTTGGTTGCACCCACAAAGCCATACTCAAGAGGGATATCCCATGCCATATTTCCGTTTCTTCGCGATGATCGCAACCTCCACGGTGGTCATGTTCGGGTTGATGTATCTGAACTCGTACTCTCTGGAGCATGTCTATTTCTCGCAGACTCGCATG
>JAGXHB010000211.1 GCA_024636425.1 Roseobacter sp. | reverse complement strand
CAAAAGCCCCGTCATCGCATCGACGAATCCGGGCCAGATCGACCCTTGAAAGCGCGATCCTGTGCGTCGGGACAGCGCCATAGTCAGCTCTCCTCGGGCTCGGATTTTTCCGGTGTACGTATGCGACGCGGTTCAGGACGCGGGACAGACAACGCCTTGGCCAGCAGCGAAATATCCTTGCGCAACTCTGCCATGGTTTCCTGCCGGCCCGCCGAGATTTCCTCGAGAATACGCAGCATCTGCACGTCGATGGAGCGCAGGCGCATCCGGCTTTCGGCATCGACACCCTCGTCATGGGTCTGCGCTTCAAGCGCCGCGATCATCCGCTCCTGCCCGTTGGCAATGCGGTCCAGATGATCGTTCGATGCGCTGGCCTGCGCGTTCTGCGCCGCCATGCCTTCGACCGCCACGGCAAGGGTGCTCAGCCGGTCGTTCAGCGCGGTCTGGCTGTCCGCAGACTGACCGATCAGGCGCGTCAGCGTGTCCATCTGTTCAGCCATATGATCCAGCACGCCCGCGACCACTGACTGATCCGTGGCCCCCTCCTCACCGGTTGAGAAACCGACCCGTGTGATCGAGCTGAGCCAATCTTCGAGTTCCTGATAGAACCGGTTCTGGCCATGACCGGCAAAAAGCTCGAGCAGGCCCACGACCAGCGAACCGGCCAACCCCAGCAAAGACGAACCGAAGGCCACGCCCATGCCGCCAAGCTGCGATTCCAGGCCGGTCATCAATCGGGCGAACATGTCAGTACTGCCGTCACCCTCTTGCGGGGCGAGACTGCGAATGGTTTCGACCACGGCGGGCACTGTCGTTGCAAGCCCATAGAACGTGCCCAACAGACCAAGAAAGATCAGCATGTTGACGATATAGCGCGTGATCTCGCGCGCCTCGTCGATGCGGGTTGATACGGAATCAAGGATCGACCGGGAAGATGAGGCATTTACCTGCATCCGCGCGCCCCTTGTGCGCAGCAGCGATGCAAGCGGGGCCAGCAACTGCGGTGCGACCGTATCGGGATCCGGCGTCTCGGATGCGAAGTTTTCGATCCAGCGTACCGACCCGATAAGCTGGAAGACCTGATAAAAACAGGCAACAACACCGATCAGGAACACAACGATGATGACGCCGTTCAGATAGGGGTTCGCCTCGAAGATGGGGAATACGCTCGGCAACGCCAGAAACGCACCGATCCCCGTAAGCCCCAAGGCTATCAGCATCAGCGCAATCTGCCGTACCGGCTGCGAAAACTGTGGTTTAGACTCGCGGTCTGATTGCGCCATGCCTCGTGGCTCCTGACACTTTTGTGCTTCTGTTGCCGCAGCTTACACTGATAAGCGGCGATGATGCCAAGGTTTTATGCACAAAGCGCCTTCACACGCGCGTGCAACCATTCAAGTGACGGGTCATGAAGCCCGATTTCCGATAGATGGGTGGCCGTATTATATAAATATTCAGTATTCGGCCCCATGCCCCCGACGGCGGTTGCGATGATCTGCGCCTGCTCTTCCAAGGGCAGGCCGCCGCAATACTGAACGTGATCCGGGTCGATGACATAGACCAACGCGTCGACTGTGCGTCCGTCATCCAGCTGAACTGCGAGGTTTTTCTCGACATAGGCCGATGAAATCAGTTCGCGGTCGCGCAGATATTGTAGCGTCTGCGCCTCTGCGCCCGGTGCAACGCGCAGGGCCATGCCGTCGCAAGCGGTGCCGGTCGAAGGGTCGAGAGCGAGAACGAGACCCGGATGCTCCACTGATCCGCGGTGGTGGATCGACCGCATGCAGAACGACCGCGCATATCCCGGCAAACGCCCGATCACACGTTCCGCCACTTCGAAACCCGGTTTCCACAATAAACTGCCGTAGCCGAATACCCACATTGCCATCGCTCTGGTCCTTTTCGTTGCGCTTGGTTAAAGCGGCCTGAATGACGGTGTTAAAAAGGTTTTGGGTAAGATGGGCAAGCTGATCGGTTTTATCGTTGTACTGGCGCTTTTGTGGGTCGGCTGGTGGGCGATCGCGTCAACGGGCCTGCAGCGCGGGATCAGCAAGTGGTTTGAAGCGCGCCGGGCCGAAGGGTGGCAGGCAGATGTCGCGCGCATCGACAAGAAAGGCTTTCCGCTACGGCTTCAGGCGCAACTGAACGACGTCGCCCTTGCTGATCCGAGGTCCGGGCTTGGCGTCAGCATGACGCAGCTTGACATCGCAACCCCTGTCTATTGGCCCGGCTATGTGACGGTCGCTTTGCCAGAGACGCCGGTCACACTGGCCAGCCCCGCCCTGCGCACCACCCTGACCGCCAATGATGCGGTAGCTGACCTGCGGCTTCGTCCCGGTGCGTCGCTGCAACTTGAAAGCCTGGCCTTGAACGGGGGCACATGGGCGGTCGATACGCCGATCGGCAGCGTTGCCGGTGCAGATGACATCGCCTTCTCCATGGTCCAGCAAACGCGCGGCGCGCCGGTCTATGATCTGAAGGTTGACGCAAAGAGCCTGACACCGGGCGCGATCCCCCGCGGCTTTCTCGGGCTGCCCGCTGACTGGCCCCTTGCGTTTGAGACCTTTACGGGCACGATGTCCGTTACTTTCGACAAGGTCTGGGACCGCAGCGCCCTGAACCGCAGCCGCCCGCAACCCCGCGCCATCACGCTGAACCTTCTGCAGTTTGTCTGGGGTGACGTCGAAATTCAGGCATCCGGCGACCTGACCATCGACGCGGCCGGCCTTGCGACGGGCACCGTGTCGGTCAAGGCCGAGAACTGGCCCGCGCTGCTCGATATGGCGCAGAATGCAGGCTATGTGCGGCAGGATTTCCGGCCACAGGCCGAACAGATGCTGGGTGCATTGGCGCAGATGAGCGGAAAGACGAACGGGCTGGATCTTGCAATCACGCTGGACGACGGGCGCATGTCGATGGGTTTCATCCCGCTGGGACGGGCACCGCGTATCCTCATCCGGTAGTCAGCGGCAGTAAGAACCGCTGCGATACTGCGCCGTGTCAAAGTGAAAGTGATCCTGATGAAAGCGGTCCGAGTTCGGCCCAAGGACAGTGCCGAACGGGCCACAGGCACCCTTGTGCAGCCGCCGCAAGGCCCTGCTGCTCGAGGCTGCGTTCCAGCCTTTCAAAACGCTGATCTCGGCACCGGACCCGAGTTGGAAACCGGATATATCTATCGCGCGTCCGCGCCCGTGCTCTGACACCTTGCTGCCGGGCTGATTGTTGCGCGTGCGGCAGATGTAATGCGCGGCAACCCGCAGACCCTTCAACCCGCCCTGCTTGGCAAACGTCGGCTTGGCCGTTTCTTCCACCCATGTTTTCAATGCCTTGGCCGTTGTACAATCAACGACTGCTGTCTGACTTAGCCGCACCCCCGCGACCGACTGGATCTGCACGGCATCCGCGACGCCGCAGCTTTGCGACTGGTGTCCGACCGATCCGATGGCCTTCCCCTGAATCTCGATGTCGCCACAGACCGCTCCTCTGGCGCGCAACTCGCGCTGAGCCGTCCCCGCCTGTTCAACCTTGCGACTGCGCAGAAAAGGGCGGAGCGATTGAAGAAGGCCTCCCGCAGGTTTGCCAGCGGTTTCAGCCCCTGCGGGGCGACCGGGCGGCATGATGCTGCCGGACGGTTCGATGCGCAATCCGCCGTCACGTGCCACCGGCCTGAGCGAGCTGACCGGCGCTGCGACCGCAGCCCCGGCCAGCAGCGTCAGAACCAGCAAAGCGCGGATCATTTCCGGGTCACTTGGCGTCCGAAATTCGGCGCGTCCGTATCCTGCCCCGCCTCGATAATACCCCGGCGGATGGCGCGGGTACGGGTGAAATAGGCGTGCAGATGGTCACCGTCGCCGGTTCGGATCGCCCGCTGCAGGGCAAACAGCTCTTCGGTGAAGCGGCCGAGAATTTCAAGCGTGGCGTCCTTGTTCGTCAGGAACACATCGCGCCACATGGTCGGATCGCTTGCCGCGATGCGCGTGAAGTCGCGAAACCCCGCTGCCGAATATTTGATCACTTCACTGTCGGTCACCCGGCGCAGATCGTCGGCCACACCGACCATCGTATAGGCGATAAGATGCGGCGCGTGGCTGGTGACGGCCAGTACCAGATCATGATGCTCGGCATCCATCTCTTCAACATTGGCCCCCAGTCCCTGCCACAGATGGCGCAGCCGGGCCACGGCATCGGCGTCGGAATCAGGCACCGGCACCAGCAGGCACCAGCGATTGTCGAACAGCTCGGCAAAACCCGAGCGGGGGCCTGAATGTTCGGTGCCGGCAAGCGGATGCGCGGGAATGAAATGCACCGTTTCCGGCAACAACGGACCAACCTGCGCGATCACATCAGCTTTGACCGACCCCACATCCGTCACGGTACATCCCGGCTTGAGGTATCCCGCGATTTCCGCCGCGACAGAACCCATCACACCCACCGGCACACAGAGCACGACCAGATCCGCATCCTCGACCGCTCTGGCGATGCTGTCACATACCTCGTCGCACAGACCGATCTCGCGGGCCGTATCGCGGGTTTCCGCACTCCGGGCGAACCCGGAAACCGTGCCGACATTGCCTGCGCGTTTCATCGCCCAGAACATCGAAGACGCGATCAGACCAAGGCCGATCAACGCGACTTTCTCGTAGATTACCGGCATATCAATCGCCCTTGAACTGGCGGATGGCGTGCACCACGCGGCGGCAGGCGCTTTCGTCGCCCACAGTTATGCGCAGACAGGTCGGCAGATTGTAGCCCGCCACCCGTCGCACGATCAGCCCTTGGGTCTTGAGGTAGTCATCGCAGGCTTCCGCCTCTGATTGCGACTTGAACCGTGCGAGGATGAAGTTGGCGCATGACACGTCCGAAGGCACACCGATTTCAGCCAGCGCGTCTGCCATCCAACCGCGCCAGCGCGCATTCTCGGTCCGGCAGTGATCGGCGTAGGTAGTATCCCTGATTGCAGCCTCCGCGGCATTCAATCCGGCCTGCGACAGGTTGAAAGGGCCGCGCACCCGGTTCAACACATCGACGATGGCCGCGGGACCATAGCCCCACCCGACCCGCAAGCCGCCAAGTCCGTACAGCTTGGAAAACGTACGGGTCATGACGATGTTTTCATGGCTGTCGACCAGTGCGGCTCCGCCGTCATAGCCTTCGACATATTCGGCATAGGCTCCGTCAAGCACCAGAATCGCCTGATCGGGAAGACCTTTGGCCAGCCGCTCGATCTCGCTCAGGCCGATCATGGTGCTTGTGGGATTGTTGGGATTGGCGATGAACACCAGCCGTGTCTGGTCGGTACAGCCCGCCAGCAGCGCGTCAACATCCGTCACACGTTCGTTTTCGCGCACTTCGACGGGTGTGGCACCATTGGCCAGCGCGGAAATGCGGTACATGCCAAAGCCGTGTTCGGTGTGGAGCACTTCGGTCCCCGGACCCGAGAAGGCCTGACACAGAAACGCGATGATCTCGTCGGACCCGGCCCCGCAGATGATCCTGTCGGCATCCAGCCCATGCACACCAGCGATGGCGTGGCGCAACCGCGTGTGGTCAGAAGACGGATAGCGGTGCAGATCATAGGACGCGTCGCGAAACGCCTTGATCGCGGCGTCCGACGGCCCCAGCGGGTTTTCGTTGGAACTAAGCTTGATCACATTTTCAAGCCCGTCGACATGGGACGCGCCCCCTTGATAAAGGTCGATGTCCATGATGCCGGGCTGCGGCCGAATAGCGGTTGTCATCTGTCTGATCTCCTGTCGCGCGGACCTTAATCGGGCCTGATGCGAGACGCCACTGTCAACTTGACGCGCCGCGCCTAGCTTGCCAGCACATTGCGAAACTGCCACGGGTCGCTTTCGTCGATGTCTTCGGGGAAAAGCTCCCAGCGGTCCTGCAACGGCGTCCAGTCGGTATAATGCGCCTCGACCGGGCCCAGATAGGGACGCTGCACCTCAAGACATCGCGCATGGTCCATCTCGTCCGTCTCGACGATGCCGGCCTGCGGATTCTCCAGCGCCCAGACCATCCCCGCCAACACGGCAGAGCTGACCTGCAACCCGGTCGCGTTCTGATAGGGGGCGAGGGTTATCGCTTCGGCGTTGGACAGGCGCGAGCCATACCAAAGGGCGTTCTTTTCATGGCCGTAAAGCAGCACGCCCAGCTCGTCGATCCCTTCGACAATCTCGTCGGGTTCAAGGATGTGATGCACCGTTTGCTGACGGCCCGATCCGAACATTTCATGCAGGCTCAGCACCGCATCGTCCGAAGGATGATAGGCATAGTGACAGGTCGGTCGGAAGTCCGGCGCATCGGCGGCACCGACCGTATAGTAATCCGAAATCGACACCGCCTCGTTATGGGTCACAAGAAACCCGAATTGGGGCCCCGGCGTCGGGCACCAGGTATGGACGCGGGTGATCGCACCGGGGCGCTCCAGCCAGATCGCGGCCTGACAGCCGGTATCATAGCCATGTGCGTTGTCGGGAATCCAGGTTTCATGTGTGCCCCAGCCAAGTTCTGCGGGCTGGAACCCTTCGGAAATGAACCCCTCGACAGACCAGGTGTTGACGAATGTGCCGCGCGGGCGTGGCGTGCGGCGCGCTTGCGTATCGCGCTCCGCGATATGCACGCCCTTGACACCAAGCGACTGCATCAGCTTGCCCCAGCCTGCACGATCCGTCGGCGCGGTATCGTCTCGGCCGGTATCGCGCGCAAGTGTCAGCAACGCCTCCTTGACGAACCAGCTGACCATGCCGGGATTCGCACCGCAACACGACACTGCCGTGGTCCCGCCAGGATTGGCCGCCGCCTCGTCGCGCACGCGCTGGCGCAGGGCATAGTTGGTGCGGTCCGCGTTCTCCGTCGTCTCGAAATAGAAACCGGCCCAGGGCTCGACAACCGTGTCGATATACAGCACGCCCATCTCGCAGCAGAATTTCATCAGATCCAGCGAGGACGTATCGACGCTCAGATTGACGCAAAAGCCCTTGCCCTGCTCAAAGATGCCGCCCAGCAGTTCACGGTAGTTTTCCCGCGTCACGGCCTCTTGCACATGGCGGATCTTGCGCTGGCTCAGAAAGGTGTGAACGCCTGCATCGGGCTCGATCACCACCAGCTTGTCCGCGTCATACTCGAAATGCCGCTCGATCAGGGGAAGCGTGCCGCGCCCGAT
>JAGXHB010000210.1 GCA_024636425.1 Roseobacter sp. | reverse complement strand
TACGAGCGCAACGTCTATTCCAACACCCTGCTGCGCAAGGCGGGTGTCGAAGTCATCACGATCCCCGGATCGGAACTCGGACGCGGACGGGGCGGGTCGCATTGCATGACCTGCCCGCTGATCCGCGACGCCATTTAAGGAACATCCCATGCCCAAAAACATGCGCGGCCGCAGCTTTCTCAAGCTGCTCGACTTCTCCCCCGACGAGATCCGTCATCTGCTGACACTGGCTGCCACCTTGAAAGCCGCCAAACAAAGCGGCACCGAGAAGCCACTCCTAACCGGCAAGAACATCGCGCTGATCTTCGAGACGGACAGCACCCGCACCCGCAGCGGTTTCGAAGTGGCGGCCCACGATCAGGGCGCGCATGTCACCTATCTTGGGCCCTCGGGCAGCCATATCGGCCACAAGGAGTCCATGAAAGACACCGCCCGCGTGCTGGGCCGGTTCTTCGACGGGATCGAGTATCGCGGCTTCGGGCAGAAGGATGCCGAGATACTGGCCGAGTTCTCCGGCGTGCCCGTGTTCAACGGGTTGACCGACGACTTCCACCCGACACAGGTGCTGGCCGATTTGCTGACGATGCAAGACTATACGCACAAGCATCTGTCGGACATTTCGTTCTGCTTCATGGGGGACGCGGGCAACAACACCGGTGCCTCATTGATGGTAGGTGCCGCGCTGATCGGCATGGATGTGCGGCTCTGCGGGCCGCAAAGCTGCTGGCCGGACGCGGCGCTGGTCACGCAATGTCGGACCATCGCGGAAACCACAGGCGCGCGGATCACACTGACGGAGAAGCACGCGGAAGGCGTCGAGGGGGCCGATTTCATCTATACAGGCGTCTGGGTATCGATGGGTGAACCGGACTCCGTCTGGGAGGAGCGCATCGCGCTGCTTTCGCCCTACCGCGTTACCCGCAAGCTGATGGAAATGACCGGCACGCCGCACACGAAGTTCCTGCACTGCCTGCCTGCTTTCCACAATCGTGACACGGAAGTGGGCGAGCAGACGTTCCAGAAGTTCGGCATCGACTGCATGGAGGTGACCGAGGAGGTGTTCGAATCCCCCGCCTCCGTCGTCTTCGATCAGGCCGAGAACCGGATGCACACCATCAAGGCGGTCCTTGTCGCAACGATAGGAGCCTAGGATGCGCGTCGTGGTGGCCTTGGGGGGAAACGCCCTGCTGCGCCGGGGCGAGCCGATGACGGCAGAAACGCAACGCACCAACGTGCGCATCGCGGCCAAGGCCATCGCCGACCTCGCCCGTGATCACCAGATTGTGGTGGCGCATGGCAATGGCCCGCAAGTCGGTCTGCTGGCATTGCAGGGGATGGCCTATGATCCGGAAAAGCCATGGCCCCTTGATGTGCTAAGCGCAGAGACGGAAGGCATGATCGGCTACCTGATCGAACAGGAGCTGATGAATGCCCTGCCCGCCGATGCGCATTGCACCACCCTGCTCAGCCGGGTGGAGGTCGACGCGAAGGATCCCGCCTTTGACTCCCCAAGCAAACCCATTGGCCCGGTCTATTCAAAAGCCGAAGCCGATCAGGCCGTAGCGGATCACGGCTGGTCGATGGTCGCAGAACAGAAAGGCCAGATGCGCCGTGTGGTGCCATCGCCCCTGCCCCAGCGAATACTGGGGATTGAGGCCATTCGCCTGCTGCTCGACGCCGGACATTGCGTCGTCTGCGCGGGCGGCGGCGGCATTCCGGTCCGGCGCAATGCGCAAGGCGAGATGGAAGGTGTGGAGGCCGTGATCGACAAGGACCGGACGGCAGCGCTGCTGGCGCTTGACCTGAAGGCGGATGCCCTGCTGTTGCTTACCGATGTTGTTGCCGTCTTTCGCGACTGGGGCACCGACACCCAGCTTGCCATCGGCAGGACGACACCCTTGGCTCTTCTATCGTTGGAGCTTGCGACGGGGTCGATGGGTCCGAAAGTCGAAGCCGCTACAACCTTTGTCAAAGCCAGCGGCAAGATCGCGGGTATCGGCCAGCTGTCGGATGCACGGGCCATCCTTGAGGGGTTTGCCGGGACACGTATCCTACCCGAACCGGCCAATCTTCGCCCAAGGGCGGCGTCCTATGGGAAGACTTCCGGCTTCACCGGTGCAGACCAACTCACATCAGTATGGATAGATGACGGCGGTGCGATAGCGTGAGCAGGTCACCGAGGATCGGTGAACACGCGCCTCGCACTTGTCGACCGGCCCAGAAGCGCCCGATCGCGCGACCTGATCATACCGCCGACATCCCCGGATGCACCTCAGGTCAGCAGTGGGCCAACCTGATCGAGGTAGCTTGGATCGAAATCCGCGAAGTCGGTGAGGCCGTCGTAATCAATGAACCTGACATGGCCGTCTCGAAATGTCAGAAGATCGGCCTCCCGCAGGTGCCTCAGAACGCGGTTGACGTGCACCGCGCTCAGCCCCAGCGCGTCTGCCAGCAGATATTGGGTCAGCGGATAGTCGAACCCCGCCTTGCTGCCTTGTCCGATAAGCGCAAGCCTCGCCCCGAGCTCGAGCAGGAAATGCGCCAACCGCTCTGCCGCATTGCGCCGCCCGATTCCGACGAGGTGTTCGACCACCATCGCCTCGTCCCGCGATACGGCCCAGAAGATTGCAAGTGCCAGACGTGGTGTCTGCGCGAAGGCTTCCAGCAGATCCGCTTTGAGGATTTCGGTCACCTCAATGTCCGTGACCGGTTCGATGCTGTGATCCGAGATGTGCAGAAGCACGCTGCGCAGCCCCAGAAAGTCGCCTGGCACCTGAAAATCGACGATCTGCCGCTGCCCGTCTACCAGATCCTTGTAAGAACAGGCCCAGCCGGACATGAGGATATAGGCCACCTGATCGGACTGGCCCTGATGGACAAGATCGCGCCCTGCAACGAAGGTTCGACGCCGTTTGCGCAGGCCTTCGAGAACGTCAATCTCGGCTCCCGACAGGGCGACGAAAGCACCCAACTTGCGGACCAGTGGCATGGTGTCGATGATGCGCCTCCTTTTTGGACGACCTGAGATCTTTGGATGGCAAAGCAGATGATCGCCTGATCTGGATCAGCCCATCGACCAGCATTGTCTGAAAAGCTGTCAGAACCGCGGCCCAGGTCATCCGCGCCAGGCGGTACCCTTTGAAAGGCCCATTAAACGTGTCTGATCATAACACACATTCCGGAATGGCCGCACTCTCCATTTGCGAAGCCTTGATGCTTGCGCTGAATGACGCACATATTCTACCGGAGACGGAAATCCTTGGTATTCTTGAGGACGCCGCCGATGTTCACGGAAACATCGACAAAGCAGACGCCAATTTCGCGGATCATCAGGCTGTTGCCATCCTGATCAGAAAGATCATCTCCGGGGGTAACTCGGTCCGTCGGAGCCCGGTGCTGTGACGACGGGATCATGATTTAATCGTGGTGTCTACCTTACGGTTGAAAAGGGCGCGGTGCCGAACGTTCACCGCATACCGGTGAAGACAGTCTAAGCCTTGGCGGACCATACTGCGGAACGTAACAGCGACGGAATACGCCCCTTGCCTGAGGCAATCGGTAGCACGGCAGCCTCAAGTGCCTCTCACAGTCTGCCATCGAGGCTTGGGTACCTTGCCGAGAAAACTCTACGTCCGCATCTTCTGGGTGTTGTTGCGGAAACTCCTGCGTGTCGGGTCTGAAAGTTGCTCACATACACCGTTCGAGGGTCCACAATTGATCCAAATCAATACGCTGGTTCAGGGGGCTGTCATGCTGACCAAATCGCACAGAAGGAACACGGCAATGAAGAATGCAACAGTCTCTGTTATCCTCGGGGTAAACGCCCAACCTGCTGATTTGGAAAGGCTGAGCCAGACAGCCGTGGAAAACGACATTCATTTGATCGTGATTTTGGTGTGCGAGTTGCCCCCCATTCCAGTAGGTTATATGGGCTTAGGTGAGTTCAGCGCGTATTCATTACCTGAAGGCTGGCAGGCTGACATAGATCGCGCAAACGCTGCTTTGGCTGAACAGCGCAGCAAAATCTCTGACTACCTTGCCGACCAAGGCGCAAGCGCCGAAGTAAGAGCGATATGCGGCGAATCTTCAGGCCTGCGGACCGCAGTAGCCCGTGCAGGCCTGACCTGTGATACCGTCATCATAGGCGATGATCTGCGCATGGATGATCGTCTGTTCCGGGAGATCCTTCAAGCAGCCCTTTTTGACTCCTCGGCAGCCGTCATGCTCAACACACTGAGCGCCGTTGAGGCACTCCACCCCCGATCAGTCTTTGTGGCATGGAAGGCGGGTATTCCCGCTGCACGGGCTATCCGTGCGGCTCTTCCGGTCCTGCGGACCGCAAAGGACGTTACACTCGCCCTTTTTGATCCGATATCAACGCCGTCCCATGACGGTGAAAACCCCGGCTCTGACGTGGCTGCGTGGCTTAATCATCAAGGATGCACTGTTACCGTACAGCAGTACCCAAGTAGCGGACAGGAAATTGGAGCCGGCATTCTCAAGCAGGCCAAGGAAATCGCAGCGGATCTGATCGTCATGGGAGCCTATGATCATTCGCGTCTGCGCGAAATGGTCTTTGGTGGCACCACCCGAACGCTGATCGAACAACGTGACCGTCCTGTTCTGCTTTGTCATTAGGGGAACCGGATATCGCGCGATCAAGGGAAGCCAGATGCTCTTCAGGTAAATCCTTTGACATGGCGGGATTCAAAACCTCTGTCTTCAATCAAGGTGACTCAATAAGTCCTTGGTTTCCCAGCGGAGCATATCGATGATCAGCAACGAAAAGGCGCTTAGATAATGCGACACCGATCAATGGCCATCGTCACTATATCCTGTGTTCTCCTGTCAGCTTGCACAGACGGACCCATTGCAGAGGCTGATGCGGTTCGCGAAGGACAGCTGATTTATGCAAAAGAATGCTCCGCGTGCCATGGCGCGCGTGGAGAAGGCGTTGGTTCAGCATCGTTGACTTTGGGGGTCGTGCCACCCAATTTGACAGGGCTAAAGCAACGTAACGATGGGTACTTCCCGAGAGAGTTCGTCAGCCGATTCATCATGGGCCGCTTGGAGAAAGACGCCCCCGCTTCTCGAATGCCCGACTTTTCAATGGTCGGATTGCGCCATGTCTATCCGAACGGGGGCGCAGACGGAGAGGTGCTGGAGACGGATTTCGCAAATCTGCTCGACTATCTCGAAGCGATACAGAAGTAGCGTAGGGAGGCATAGTCAGACCAGAAGTTCGGCAGTGTCGCAGAGGGCACTGACATGCTCCCCGCCGTTTGTGACGATCGTCGCGCCCGGTCAAATGCGGGCCTTCCAATAGTGTTGTTCAATACAGTGGCGCAAATTTCGCCGTAGGCGGTGTAAAATTCAAGACGACACGCCTTGGTCGCTCTGAAAAACCCTGATGCCGTAGGGGCATCAGGGTCTGACTGATCTCGATATTTCCTATCCGGCCGACTGCATCTGCAGGGCCTTACCGGTCCACTCGGGATCGTCAACGGCCTGCGCGAGCACAGCGGCAACGTCGCCGCGGGCGGCCTTGCCCTTGACGTCGACATCGTCGCCGAACCGCATGTCGCGGGTGCCGTCCTCATCGGTCAGGGCGACCGGGCGGACGATGGCGTAGCTCAGACCAGCAGCCTTCAGGTGTTCGTCGGCTTCGTGCTTGGCCTGGAGGTAGTGGCCCAAGTCGCTGTCGGGGTCGGGGTTGTCCGCGCCAACCGTGCTGAGCATGACGAAGCGGGACACCCCGGACTTGGCGGCGATGTCGATCAGCCTCTTTGCACCATCCCGGTCGACCTTTTCGGTCATCTCGGGGCCGGTTGACCCGCCCGAACCGGCGGCAAAGACGACCACATCGCAGCCGTCGCAGACATCGTCCTTCAGATCGGTCAGATCGCCATGGCGCAAGGTCACGTCCGACGAAAGAACGCTGGTGTCGGAGGACTCGCGGACCAAGGCGATGGGGGAATGGCCGTTGGACT